>CAMZAY010000207.1 GCA_947304365.1 uncultured Clostridia bacterium
CGCGCGTACGTTGCCATGCTCCCCGAAAACGAGGGGATCGAAAGCGCCGTTCGCGATTCCATGAAGGAGCTTTCTGCAATGGAAGGCGAGATTGGGATTTCGCTCGGCTCGCTTGAAGTTATTACTCGCGAGGTCGACGAGGAGGATTGGGCCAATAACTGGAAGAAGTATTATAAACCAATCAGCATTGGTGAAAAGCTGATCGTTTGCCCCGCATGGGAGAATTGCGCGGACGACGGGACCAGGGCGATATTGAGGATCGACCCGGGTATGGCGTTCGGCACCGGAACGCACCATACGACGAGGATGTGTCTTGAGCTGCTTGAAAAGAATATGCGCGGGGGAGAGCTGAACGCGGAAATCTGCTGCGGAAGCGGGATACTGTCCACCGCGGCGCTTTTAATGGGTGCAAGCGAAGCGGTCGCGCTCGATATCGATCCCGTCGCAACAAAGGTCGCCGTTGAGACCGCAGAGCAGAACGGCATAGATCTTATGAAATACACGGTCTATACCGGGGACATACTTACCGATAAACAGATCAGGACTGCTGTCATGCGCCGCCAATATGATATAGTGCTTGCGAATATCGTTGCAAACGTTATAATCGCACTTGCTCCCATGGTGCCGTATCTTATGCATAAAGGCTCTAAATTCATTGCTTCCGGCATTATCGATGACAGGCTCGATGAAGTTATAGATGCGCTTGATAAGAACGGCTTGAAGGTCAACGCCGTCCTCGAGGGCGAGGATTGGCGCGCGTTAGAGGCGGAGCTTAAATGAGAAGGTTTTATTCCGAATCGGTCACAGAGATAAACGGTCTCGTAACGCTTACCGGGGACGAGGCAAGGCATATCTCGACCGTTTTGAGGATGCGCCCGGGCGACGATGTGCTTTTGATCGACGGAAAGGGCGCCGAATATATTTCTGAAATCGTTTCTTCGTCCGACGGGGAGGCGGTCCTTAAGATAAAGGAAAGCCGCATTTCAGCCGCCGAACCCGAAGTTAAGGTAACGCTGTTCCAATGCCTGCCCAAACAAGGCAAAATGGAATTGATCGTGCAGAAATGCGTCGAGCTCGGTGTTTATGCGATAGTGCCCGTCGTTTCAAAAAGATGCGTCGTCAAGATAGATGGCAAGGAAAATAAACTTGTTCGCTGGAATAAGGTCGCGCAGGAGGCCTCCAAGCAGTGCGGGCGGGCGTTCGTTCCGTCTGTCCTGCCGCCGGTAAAGCTCCGTGAGATCGATCTTACACCGTTTGATGCTGCGCTTCTCGCTTATGAGAACGAGGATATGAGGACGCTCAAAGAGGAGCTGAGGCGCTTAGGCAGTGTTTCTTCCACCGCGCTGATTATCGGCCCCGAGGGAGGTTTCGAGTCAGAAGAGGCGGAGGAGCTGATAAACAAGGGCGCTGCATCGGTTTCTCTCGGTAAAAGGATATTGAGGACAGAGACCGCCGGTATGTCGGCTCTTGCCCAGATCATGTACGAATTCGATCAATGATAACCGTTTCGATCACAACGCTTGGCTGCAGAGTCAATTCATATGAGAGCGACGCGATGGCGGGTCTTTTAAGGGCCGCCGGGTTTACGGTCGTGCCCGATTCCGAGCCGGCGGATATTGCCGTCGTCAATACTTGCACCGTTACGAATATTGCCGACCGCAAATCGAGGCAGATGATCTCTCGATGCAGGAAGCTGAATCCCGATGTCAAGATCGTCGTTACCGGGTGCTGGTCTCAGAGGGAGCCCGAAGCCGCCGCAAAACTTCAGGGCGTTGCGGCTGTTCTCGGCAGTACGGAGAAAAACCGTATCGCGGAAGTATGCGCAGAGCTTGCTTCGTCGCATGAGCCTATATCGATGGTGCGCGACGTGATGCACGAACACAGTTTTGAGGAGCTTTCGGCTATCGCGGAGGGCAGGACGAGGGCATATCTTAAGATACAGGACGGCTGCAGCAGATTCTGCACATACTGCGCTATACCGTTCGCCCGCGGCGCGATAAGGAGCCGCAGCCTTGATTCCGTTCGAAGGGAGCTTGAAATGCTCGACAGCGCCGGCTTCAAGGAAGTCGTTTTCACGGGCATACAGATGACCGACTACGGTAAGGATCTCGGGGACGTTACGCTTGCAGACGCAGTAAGCCGGATAGACGGTCTTAACAATATAAAGCGGCTGCGATTCGGTTCGCTCGAGCCGCATGGATTGATCGATGAGATCATCGACAGCATCGCATCCCGTGAAAGGGTATGTCCGCAGTTCCATCTTTCGCTGCAAAGCGGCTCAACAAGCGTTTTGAAGCGTATGCGCCGCGGTTATACCGCTGACGAATATGCCGATATCGTAAGCAGGCTTCGCCGCGCATACGGGGATGATTCAGCCCGTGTGGCGATCACGACCGATATAATTGCCGGTTTCCCCGGCGAGACCGAAGAAGAACATCGTGAAACGATCGATTTCATGCGCAGGATCGGCTTTGCAAGGGTGCATGTATTCCCGTATTCGAGAAGGAGCGGGACTCTTGCCGATAAAATGCCGGGCCAGCTTACTAATGCGGAGAAATCCGCCCGAGCGCAGGAGCTTATTTCGGTCGGAAGGGAGCTTGAAAGGAAGTTCCTGGAAGGCATGATAGGCAAAACGGTGACGGTTTTGACCGAGACAGCCTGTGATAACGGCCTGGTATCGGGCTATACGGACAATTATGTTAGAGTTTTGATTCCGCACGCGCCGCTTAACACGCTCGCGGAAGCGACTACAAAATCTATTACGGAGGATAAGAACGGTGAACTGTCTCTTCTGTCGGATCATTGCGGGTGAGATACCGTCTGCGAAAGTCTATGAGGACGACGACGTGCTCGCCTTCAGGGACATTGACCCCCAGGCCCCCACGCATATCCTTGTGATACCCAAACGGCATTTCGATTCGATACTCGACGCCGATCCCGAAACAGTCGGAAAGCTTACCGAAACGGCAAAGAAGCTTGCCGTTGCGGAAGGCCTTTCCGAGAAGGGTTTCCGCATCGTCATCAACACGGGCGACGAAGGCGGCCAGAGCGTAAAGCATCTTCATATG
>CAMZAY010000208.1 GCA_947304365.1 uncultured Clostridia bacterium
CGAGAACATCAGAAGGACGAAGGAAAGCGACAGGGCGATTATCTCAACCCAGTCAAAAACCTCGTGTATCAGCGGTTTTTTCTGCTTTTTTTCTTCTTCGGGCGCTTCGTTTGTAAGCTCCTGCTTTACTTCTTCCGTGTTATTGCTGCTGTCCATCTTCTGCTTGCGTCTCCTCTTTTTCGACCGGAGCGGGTATCCTTATCATAAACGACGTGAATTTATATCCGCAGCCGTCGGGCAGACGGAATCCGCCCTTGCCCGCGTTCAGCTCCGAAAACGGCTTATATCCGACCTCGGCGCGCTGTGAGTTGTACATAAAGAACGGCGCCGGCTCGTCTGCGAATTTTTTATCCTCGTAAGGCGCGGGAAGCACCGTGTGGACGAGAAGCTTGAACTGATCCCCGCAGCCGCAGAGATATTCGTAAACGGGCGCGAGTATAAGGCTGTCGACCGCTTCTATCGCTTTTATTTTTGCGTCGCGGTCGCCGGAAAGCGCCGCTTTCGCCACGGCTTCCGTGTGAAGCATCACGTAATCCGCGCCGGAGGCGAATTCGTCCGTTACCGCCTTTGCCGAAAGGGCGTAATCCTCCGCGCCGTCCGTCATGGGCGCCTCAAGCGTTTTCATGCCCGCGAGGACCGCCGCGCCCGAAAGCGCCGCGGAGCGCGTTATGACCGTCCCGGAGCCGATCTGCCATTTTTCCGCAAACGGCTCGAATCCGGGCGCCTTTGACGGCGACCACAGCCACAGCGAATTGAGCGGCAGAAGTCCGCGCTCGCGTCTTTTGACGTTGACGGGATGATCCTTCAGTATATCAAAGCTCTTTTCAAACATAGGAACGAGCCTTGACGCGGCGCTGCCGGTCGGCAGGTATCCGCCCGCCGCGCCGTGAATATCGGACGGAGCGGCAAGCGCCGCCGATTCGGGCGCTCTTTTCCAGACAAGGCATCCGAGCCCCGCCGATACGGTGTGGAATTTCTTTATTTTCGTTGACAAGCCCTTGTTCAGCGCGCTTATAAGCTTTGCCGTCTCCTCCTTCGTTATATCGGACGGGCAGCCGGCAAGCTCTTTTTCCGCGTACGGCTCGCCTTTTTCGGAGAGCGATACGAAGGTGCATTTGTACGCCGTATCCTCGGGCTCGAGCGTCACGCCCGCGCTCGCCGCGTCAAAAGCGGCAAGCCCGTCAAGCGCGTCGGGATCGTAACCGAGCGCCTCAACGTGCGCGGCGTCAACGTCGGCGCGGAATTTTGCCGTCGCGCCGGATATATAGCCGTTGAAGCTCCTGTATGAAAGCATATTGAAGGTGGGCTTTACAGCCGCCTCAAGCGGAGTTTTGAAGCCCGGTTCGTTTTTCTTGCGATCGGCGGCGCCGTCGCAAAGCAGAACAAAATATTTCATGGCATCTCCTAAAATGACCTATTTTATCAGTTAAAAGTGTACCACATAAATTTAGCATAGAAAAGTATAAAATTTAAATTTTGACTTATAAAAGCGTTGACTTTTTTACCATAATGTGATATTATTAAGCCGAATAGATAAAAATACGGAGGAAACGTATGAAAAAAATCATATCGACTGTGATCGCGCTTCTGATGACGCTCGTATGCGCCGCCGGCTGCGTTCAGGATCAGGTACAGACCACGGCGGCGGAAACGACCGGCGCCCCGTCCGAGACGACCGCGGAAGTGACGGAAACGGAAGCTTTAACCGAGGAGGTAACAACTGAAATGACTACCGAAGAGGAAACGACCGAGGCGGAGGAGACTTTGCCCGAGGTTACAGAGGATGCCGAAGCGATGAACGCGGAGCCCGCGGCGGCGTTTACCGTATCGCGCGCGTTCGGCGACGGTATGGTCATACAGAGGAACGAATATATAAGGATCTGGGGTTGGGCAAATGATTCCGAAAACGGCAAAAGGGTCGAAGCCGAATTCGGCGGACTCCACGGCGCCGCCGTCATAGAGAACGGCGAGTGGACGATAACGCTCGGCGGCACGCTGCCCGAATGCACGGAGGGCAAAACGCTGCGCGTGTTTGCCGCGGACGGCGCGGAATACACGTACGACGACGTTCTTGTGGGCGACGTTTACTGGGTAGTCGGACAGTCCAACGTCTGGTATCCCGTATCGTATGTGCTTGAGGAGCCCCGCGCGAGCGAGGAGGCGAGAAACGCCGAGATAAGCGACGAACTTCAGATACGCCTGAACAGAACGTTCGCGGGCGACTTCGGCGGCATACAGATCGGCACGAACGCCGTATCGCGCGACGTTGTGAACAGACGCGGCTGGCAGAAGCCCGAAAAGGGAGCGAAGGATTTCTCCGCGCTCGGATATTTCACCGCGCTGATGCTCTATAACAAAATGGACCGCAAGGTGCCCATGGGAGTGATAGAGTTTGACGGAAACGGCTGCGCGCTTCACGCGTTTCTTCCGAACGAGGTAAGAGACGAGCTTAAGATAAGCACGGAGAAAAACGGCGTTTACTCCGCGCCCGGCGTAAACCAGCACGTATCCTCGTTTATGTATAACCACGGTATGTACTCGTTCCAGAAGATGCCGATAAAAGGAATACTCTGGTATCAGGGCGAGTCGGACTGCCAGGACACGAACAAAAACAACACGGAATACGCAAACCGCTTTACCGCGCTGATAAAATATCTGCGAAACGCTCACGATCAGATACATAAGGATTATCCCGTATATATCGTCGAGCTGCCGCCGATTTTCATAGCGTTCGACTTTGCGCAGGTAAGGATGAATATGGGCAGCATACCGAATATGCTCGAAAACGCGCATATCTGCCCGACGTCCGACCTCTGGAGCGACAAGGATTACGGTCTCGGCGAGCCCGTAAAGAACAACCTGCACCCGTACAACAAATGGGAGATCTCTCAGCGTATGACGCAGATAATCTTAGCCGATATGAAGATAGAGGGCAAGATGAACGAGGTCGCGGGACCGCTTGCGAGAGAGTTCGTTTTATCCGAGGACAAAAAGAGCGTTGAGATAACGTTCGACTTCGTCGGAGAGGGACTGAAGTTCAATGACGGCGCACAAAAGGGTCTTA
>CAMZAY010000209.1 GCA_947304365.1 uncultured Clostridia bacterium
GCGCCGGTCTCGTTATTGACGTGCATTATGCTGATCAGCCCCGTATCGGGCGTTATCAGCGCGGCAAGGCTGTCAAGCTTAACGCGGCCGGTCATGTCCACCGGCGCGAAAACCACGTCATAGCCCTGCTCCTTCAGCTCTGCCGCGGCCTCGTATACGGAGGGGTGCTCAACGGAAGAAACGATCACCCGCGGCTTGCCGCGCATGGCCTTGAGCGAGCCGAATATCGCGGTGTTGTTGGATTCCGTCCCGCAGGAGGTGAATATCAGCTCGTTCGGCTCAGCGCCGAGCTTCGACGCGATATTCGCTCTCGCGGCGTTAAGATCCCTTTCGGTCCTGACCGCGGCGGAATACGCGGCGGCGGGATTAAAGGGCTTCTCAAGCATGTATTCTCTTGCGGCCTCCGCCGCCTCGGGAAGGCATACGGTGGTCGCGCTGTTATCGAAATAGATCATATCATTCATCAACTCCGTTCGGAAAATAGGGACTTCCCCCTATACCCAAAGTATGACGGCGGCCCGTAAATGTGTGAGCCGCGTCATTGAGCGGGCGGTTCCGTCGGATCCGCCGATATGGGCGGCGGATAAATGGTCTTCAGATAATCGTAATTGGTCTTCAGCGATTCGGTCGCGGTCTTGATCCTGTCTGCGTCGCCCGACTGTATCGCGGCGCGCAGGTTCTCGATAAGATTGATCAGCGTCGTCCTGTCGGGATCGGGCAGCGTCTGCACCTCGTTAAGATACGCGTTGACCTGCTCGATAAGCGTCTGCGCGCGGCTGATCAGCACCTCAAGACTGTCGCCGGTAGACGGCGCGCCGGCTCCGTGCACACGGCATACCGCGCCCGTCGCCAGGCACCAGGAATGGTAGCTCGAAGCGGTCATGTTCGTCACGACTGCGTTGGGGAATATCTTGCGGAAAAGCTCCGCCCCGTCGACGCCGTGCTCCTCGTCCACAAAATCCTTCAGCATAGCGAAAGTCGAATCGGGCGGGAACAGCAGTATGCACTTGCTGTAACGCATGCTCGAGGGGCAGTAGGGGCCCGCCACCTCGCCGGAGGCGGAGCAGCCCTCGATAAGCGCGTGCATATCGCAGTAATCCGCGGGTATGCTGTCCACGGGACACCAGTCGGTGATGGGCGGATTGAAGGTATCGTGCATGCAGGCGTTAGTTGCGAGCTTGCCCGAAACGGAGCAGATCGTCACCTGGGTCAGCCCCAGGTCGGAGGGCGAAACGTCCATTATGGGCTTGTCGGACAGCCCCTCGTGTATCTTCTCCATATAGGCCTGCCACAGGGGCGCCGCGGCCTTGCCGCCGGTGGAGCCGGAGGCAAGCTTCTCGGAATACAGGTCGTGCCCGATCCACAGCGCGCAGGTGTAATACCCGGTGAAGCCGGCAAAGTAAACGCTGGTATAGTCGTCGTTCGTACCGGTCTTGCCGGCGACGGTGATGCCGTCGATGGCCGCGCGCGTACCGGTGCCCGTCTTAACGACGTCCTCAAGCATATCGATAAGCATGTAGCAGGTGCTTTCCTCATATACGCGGTAGCTCTTCTGAACGGCTTTCGCGTCGAGCACCACGTTCATATCCTTATCGAGCACCACGGTGAACGATATCGGCTCCATATACATGCCGCCGTTGGCGATGCAGGCGTAGCTCGCCGCCATCTCGATGGGCGTGATGCCCGTCGTGCCGAGGGCAAGGCCGGGGCCGTCCTCGTTTATCCTGGAGGGCTTCACGCCGAGCTTTGCAAGGTATTCCGCGCCGGTCTTGGGAGTGACGTAATCGAACAGCGTCCTCGCCGCGACTATGTTGAGCGATTTTTCGATACCCTTGCGGATGGGTATCATGCCAATATACCTGGTCGAGCCGACGGCGGGGTAGCCCTTTTCGCCGCCGTAGCCCTCGATCGGGAACTCGGCGTTTAATATGGGCGTCGCGCAGGAAAGGCCCATGTCGAGCGCCGGGCCGTAAACGGAGAGCGGCTTTATCGCGGATCCGACCGGCATGGAGCTCTGGTAAGCGCGGTTAAGGGCTTTCTTGATAGTGGGCTCCTGACGGCCGCCGATGACGGCGATGACCTCTCCCGTATGCTGATCCATAACGACGGTCGCCGCCTGGGGCTGTATTATCTCATATGTCGTGCCGTCCGAGCCGGTGGTGATCTGTATGCCGGCGGAGGGGTTCTGCAGCTCCGGATAATTCGCCCAGGAGGTTATAGTTTCCTGCACGGTGTTCTGAATGTCGGGATCGACGGTAAGGTAGATGTGGTAGCCGCCGGTGCGCAGCTCGTTCTCTATCGCGGTGCGGTTGGCCTTCGTGTCGTCAAGCCCGCGCTGGGCCAGCATGTGCGTGATAACGTCGTAGACCGCGTATTCCACAAAGTACGGCATATCATAAAGCTGCTTCTTCTCGCTCTTTTCGACGATATGCACCGTTTCGTGAAGGGCGGACTCATACTGCTCGTGCGAGATCTTGCCCGCCTTGTACATCGCCTTCAGCACAAGGTCGGTGCGCTTGTCGGTAACGTCCATCTTGTTGCGCCCGTCCTCGTAAAAGCGGGAATACGTGTTCGCCCTGGGGTTGGTGTAATAGGGCTTCTGCACCATGCCGGCAAGCATCGCGCACTCCCTGATCGTAAGCTCGTTCAGCTCCTTGCCGAAATAGTCCTTCGCAGCGGAGGCAAAGCCGTAATTCGATTCGCCCAGGAACACGTCGTTCATGTACGCCTCGAGTATCTTGTCCTTCGTCATGATATGCTCGAGCTCGTAGGAAAGGTACGCCTCCTGTATCTTGCGCTTATAGCTCTTTTCGTTGGAGAGTATCTTGTTCTTGATGAGCTGCTGCGTCAGCGTCGATCCGCCGTGCGTGTTCTCATTGCGGAAGGTGTTGACCACCGCGGAGAAAAGGCGCTTGAAGTCCACGCCGCCGTGCTTGTAGAAGCGCACGTCCTCGATGGAGGTCAGCGCGTTCTTGAGCATGTCGGGGATCTCCTCGATATCGACCCACTCGCGGTATTCCATCCCCGCGAAGCTCGTTATCATATTGCCGTTGCGGTCGT
>CAMZAY010000210.1 GCA_947304365.1 uncultured Clostridia bacterium
TCGTCGCCTACATGGTGATATCCGTCATACACGCGCTGAAGCATCCCGACGAGGCGGACGTTGAGGAGGTCGAAAAGATACTCCCCATCTGGAAGAGCGTCATATTCCTCGTGCTGGGCGCGGCGCTGATCGCCGTCGGCGCGAATTTCCTTGTCGACAACGGCTCGATAATCGCGGAAGCGATGCATATCCCCAAGCCCGTGATAGGGCTTACCGTTATCGCCCTCGGCACGAGCCTGCCCGAGCTCGTCACCGCGATAACCTCCCTCATAAAGGGGCACGGGTCGCTCTCGCTCGGCAATATAATCGGCGCGAACATATTCAACCTCGTGCTCGTTTCCGGTATGGCGATGACCATAAAGCCCTTCGCGGTGCCGACCGATCTTACCGTCGCCGGGATGAATTCCTCCCTCATCATCGATATCCCCGTGATGCTCGCCGTGATGGGCATACTGACGATACCGCCCCTCTTCAAGGGAAGGCTCAAGCGCTGGCAGGGGATCCTGCTGCTTGCGATATACGCGGGGTTCATAACCTACATGATCGTCGCGACCCTTAAGCAGGGCAGCGCCGCCTGACGGGATAAAGCAAAACGAAGGCTTCCCCCACCCGGGGGAAGCCTTTTTGCGCCGTCGGGAAAAGCGATAATATAATTTCAAAAAACTCTTGTGTACGCTTTGTTTTCGGAGTAAAATATGTTTTTGTGAGTTTACTTTGAAAGGCAAGATAATATGAACGAAAAGATAAGGAATATCGCGATAATCGCGCACGTCGATCACGGCAAGACGACCCTCGTCGATCAGCTTTTGAGGCAGAGCGGCGTTTTCCGCGCGAACGAGGCGGTGCAGGACCGCGTTATGGACTCCAACGATATCGAGCGTGAGCGCGGCATCACCATCCTCTCGAAGAACACCGCCGTCAATTACAAGGATTACCGCATCAATATCGTTGACACTCCCGGTCACGCCGATTTCGGCGGCGAGGTGGAGCGCATACTCAAGATGGTGGACGGCGTGCTCCTCATGGTGGACGCTTTCGAGGGCTGTATGCCGCAGACGCGCTTCGTTTTGAGGAAGGCGCTCGAGCTTAAGAAGAAGCCCGTCGTCGTCATCAACAAGATCGACCGCCCCGGCGCAAGGCCCTATGAGGTGGCGGACGAGACGCTTTCGCTGTTTATCGAGCTCGGCGCAGACGACGAGCAGTGCGATTTCCCCATCGTTTACGCCTCCGCGAGGGACGGCGTTTCGGGGCTCGATCCCAACGAGCTTTCGCCCAATATGCAGCCGCTTTTCGATACCATAATCGAGGCGGTCCCCGCTCCCTCCTGCGACGAGACGCTGCCCCTGCAGGTGCTTATCTCCGCGATCGACTATGACGATTACGTGGGGCGCATAGGCATCGGGCGCGTGGAGCGCGGCGTTGCCAAAAAGAACCTGCCCGTATGCGTGGGCGTGCCGGGTTCCGGCTCCCGCCAGGCGAAGCTGACGAGGCTCTACCGCTTCGAGGGGCTCCACAGGACCGAGGCGGACGAGGTCGCCGCTGGCGACATAATCGCCGTCGCCGGCGTGCCGGAGCTTTCCATCGGCGAGACAATCTGCGACGTGAACGCATTCGATCCCCTGCCCTTCGTGCATATCGACGAGCCGACGCTCTCCATGTACTTTATGGTAAACACCTCCCCCTTTGCGGGCAGGGAGGGCAAGTACGTGACGAGCCGCAATATAAGGGAGCGCCTTTATAAAGAGGTGCAGACGAACGTCGCGCTGCGCGTGGAGGACACCGATTCGACCGAGGCGTTCAAGGTATCGGGCCGCGGCGAGCTGCATCTTTCGATACTTATCGAGACCATGCGCCGCCAGGGATACGAGTTTGCCGTTTCGCGCCCCAAGGTCATAATGAAGCACGACCAGTACGGACGCCTTATGGAGCCGATGGAGGAGCTGACCATCGACGTGCCCGCCGATTACATGGGCCCCGTTATGGAGGGTCTGGGCAGGAGGAAGGCAGTCCTCTCCAACATGATAAACGACAACGGCGGCGGCGTGCGCCTTATATTCGACATCCCCGCGAGGGGGCTTATGGGCTACCGCTCCGAGCTTTTGACCGACACGCGCGGCAACGGCGTTATGAGCCACATCTTCAAGGGCTACGCGCCGTATTCCGGCGATATCGAGGAGAGGCTGACCGGCTCGCTGATCGCCTCCGAAACGGGCGAATCGAACGCCTACGGCCTGTTCAACACGCAGGACCGCGGCAGGATGTTCGTTACGGCGGGCGTGCCCGTTTATGAGGGACAGATCGTCGGCGAATGCGCGAGGAACGAGGATATCACCATCAACGTCTGCAAGAAGAAGCACATGACCAACACCCGCGCTTCCGGCTCGGACGAGGCGCTTCGTCTTACCCCGCCCGTTGTTTTCAGCCTTGAGCAGTGCCTTGAGTTCATCAGGGACGACGAGCTCGTCGAGGTCACGCCCAAGTCCATCCGCATGAGGAAGCGCTATCTCACGAAGGATCAGCGCATAAAGGATTTCAACAAGCGTATGGCGGAAAAGGCGAATACGGAACAATGATCAAAGCCCTTCGGGGCTTTTTTGCGTGAGGAATGATATAGATGCTTTCGTTTGAATACATTGATAAGGCCAAAGCCGACGAGATACTGCCCGCGCTTTTCCCCATACTTTACGCCAATATGGACGCGATCGCGCCCACGGGCGAAGGGTATGAGAAGGACTTTGAGGAGTGGTTCGGCGCGGTGCGTCCGGCGCTTGACAAGCCGGCGAGGAATATCGTTTTGATCCGCCGAGACGGGGAGCTGATAGGCTTTTTCCAGTACTACGTGAACGAAACGACCTTCATGAGGGAGGAGATCCAGCTCGTGCCCACAGCCTGCGGGACGGGCGTTTTCGAGGCGCTGTTGTGGAGCGCGTCTGAGGGGACGCTCGTCGAAGAGACGGTCGAAGGCGTCTTCGATTTCGAACTGCCGGACGCCGGCGCTTGGCACTGGCTGCGCATCCGCGACGACGGAGACGACGACGCCCATTCGC
>CAMZAY010000211.1 GCA_947304365.1 uncultured Clostridia bacterium
GCGGCGTTTTACCGCTGCTCGCAGACTATAACTGCCGGTAGGGAATCGCACCCTGCACCGAAGCAGAACGATTATAACACTTTATCGCGCCAGAATCAACAGCTTTTTTATCTTTCCTCGTAATTCGAGTAATTCGCAAACTTGGTAAGCTCCGGCACCCAGGTAAGGTCTATGCGCCTCGTCTCGCCGTTCCTGTGCTTTACCACGTGCAGATACGCGATATTGTTATGCTCCTCGTATTCGCGCGTGTCGGTGTATGCGGCGGGGCGGTAGAGCATCATGATTATATCGGCGTCCTGCTCGATGGAGCCGGATTCCCTCAGATCGCTCATCAGCGGCGTATGGTCGGAACGCTTGTCCGGCTCGCGCGAGAGCTGCGAGAGCACTATCAGGGGCACGTCCAGCTCGCGGGCGAGTATCTTAAGGCTCCTCGTCATTTCGGAGACCGCCTGCACCCTCGATTCGGCGCGCCCGGTCGCCTGCATGAGCTGCAGATAGTCGACGATAACAAGGTCGAGCCCCTGCCTTGCCTTTATCCTGCGGCAGCGGGAGCGAAGCTCCGCCACGGATATGCCGGGGGTGTCGTCCAGCAGGAACGCCGCGTCGCCGATGCGGTTGAAGCTCTTTGCTATCTCAAGCAGCTGCGGCGCGTCTACGCTGCCGGTACGGATGCTCTGGAGCGGCACGCCCGTTTCGGTCGCCATAACGCGGGAGGCAAGCTGATCCTTGCTCATCTCAAGGTTGAAGAACGCCACCGTCGCCCCCTCGTGCAGGGCGGCGTGCGTTGCGATATTCAGCGCGAGCGTCGATTTGCCGCTTGCGGGACGCCCGGCGATGATGATAAGGTCGCTCTTCTGCAGGCCGGAGGTAAGCGAATCAAGGTCGATGAACCCGGTGGGAAGGCCCGTGTTGCGCCCGTCCATCTTCATCAGCTGACCTATGCGGCGGTAGACCCTGCCGTAGACCGGCGCGATGGGCTCTATCGTCTCGTCCGATTTGCGCATGGCTATCTCGAATATCCTGCGTTCCGCGTCGTCAAGGAGCTTTGACGTCTCCTTGGTGCCGGTGCTCGCGTCCTGCGCGATCTGGGTGCACACGTTGATAAGGCGGCGGCGTACGCTCTCCTCCTCGACTATTGCGACGTAATGGTCTATATTCAGCGCGGTCGGCGTGAATATCGAAAGCTCCGTAAGGTACTCGAGCCCGCCGGAGGATTCGCTCTTGCCCAGCTTTTCGAGCATGTCCATCACTGTAACGACGTCGATGGAGCCGCCCTTGTCCCAAAGGGCCTTCATCGCGGTGAACACCTCACGGTTGCGGATGCTCCAAAAATCCCCGGGATCGAGCTTCTCAAGGGCGCTTTCCGCCGTCTGCGGGGCAAGGAGCAGGCTCCCCAGCACCGCTTTTTCGGCTTCCTCGTTATATGGGAGGTTCAATGCTTCTTCACTCATTTTCAGTTTTCTTCCAATGCGATGACTTCTACTTTGAATTTGGCGTCGGTCTGCTCAAACATATGAGCGTGCACCTCGGTAATTCCGGTCGACTTGATGGGCTCCGCAATGCGGATCTTCTTCTTGTCGATCGAGATATCGTACTGCTCCTTCAGGGCCTCGGCGATCTCCTTGCCGGCAACGGAGCCGAACAGCTTGCCGTTCTCGCCGGCCTTGGCGTAAACGCGCACGGTAAGGTTGCTCATGCCGGAGGCAAGCTCCTTCGCGTTTTTGCGCTGCACCTCCAGGCGGTGCTTTTCGGCGGCCTTCTTGGTATTGGCGGCGTTTATATTGCCCGCGTCGGCAGGTACGGCCAGCTTCTTGGGGATAAGGAAATTGCGCGCGTAACCGTCGCTCACGTTGACGATATCGCCCTCCTTGCCCGTGCCCTTGACTTCCTGCAGTAATAAGACCTTCATATTGTTACCCGAACCTTTCCCGGCTGATAAGCCGATCGATTGTATGTTGACTGCCGCTTTTGCGGCAGGGCGAGATCACTCGTCCTCTTTCTTTTCGTCCTTCGCGCCCTTTTCTTCCTTCTCCTCGCGGATATAGCCGTACTTCGCGTATTCCTCCGCGCGCCGTTCAAGGCGGCTCCGCTCGCTCTCCTGCCGCAGGTATTCGATCACCTTGCGCCTTTTGTTCTGTATCTGCTCCGCAATGCCGGTTATGGAAAGGAATATCATGCTGCTGGGATAGAGCAGCGCCGACATCACCCAGATCAGCACGCGCATCAGCTTGGGCGCCCTGGCGATCCTCATAACGAACATGATGTACGCAAGCCCCTGCACGGAGAACATCGACAGTATTATAAGCCCGAGAGTCAGCGCTATCGCGGTCGCCTGCTGTACCTTGAGCACGTAAACGAGCACGATCAGCGCGATAAGCACCGCGGCGCCTATTAAGCTGCTCTGCGGCAGGCGCCAGTAACAGAATTTAGCCATACGGGCGGGCGCGGTGCGGAACACCTTCTGCCAAAGCCTGAACGAAAACAGCAGCGCCATGGCGGAGAACTCCGCCATAAGCAGCACCGCGGCCATCATGAAATTGGGCAGCAGCTCTGTAAACGAATTAAGGAATTCCAGCGTTTCGGCATATCCCGCCAGCCCGTCGCTGAAAACGGAGGTAAAGCTCGATATCACCGCGCTGTCCCACGCCTCCGCAAGCATGGCGTAGGGTGGTTCGCCGTTAAGCATCGGCACGATCGCCGCCGAAAGGTACAGCCCCAGGCAGAGCGTTATCGCAAGCGCAAGCAGCGCGTACCTGTGCGGAAGCTTCTTCCTGCCGTAGATCACCAGTATCACCGGCAGCAGAACGAGCATAGCCGAACAGCACAGCGAGCCGGGATCGACCCCGGAAAACAGCGTGTTGCCGCCCACGAGCGCGATCACGGGGGGTATAAGGTACCAGATCCCCCAGTAAACGCCCATGTACGCCGCCAGCGCAATGACGGGCAGTATTATCAGACGGGAAAACGCCGCAAGCACAAAGCATACCAGCGTCACCCCAACGTTTATTAAAGCCTTTGTCCAGTTCTTCATAAGTATCTGAA
>CAMZAY010000212.1 GCA_947304365.1 uncultured Clostridia bacterium
AACGCCTAAAGAACAGCAATTGCCGAAGTTCCGACTTCACATACCCAGCAGCTAAAATCTATGATTGGGATCAGCTTTCGGACGAACTCAAGCGCAAGGCGATTATGGCGGTATACGAGGATAAGATGGAGAGCCTCGATTGGGCTATAGCAAAAGACAATAGCTTGGCACCGCTAAAATCGCAATGGAAATCCAATCTCATTACGGAGCGCGATCGGCACCTTGCCGAGATGACTCCGTGGGAAACGGAGGTCTAAAATGCCCTTTAATCCCACCGCCTACAAGACCGAGTACAACCGGCAAGCCTACGACGAGATAAAGCTCCGCGTCCCTAAAGGGGAGAAGGAGCGGATCGCACAGACCGCCGCAGAACGGGGCATGAGCCTCAACAAATACATACTCTCGCTGATCGAGAGCGACAAAAAAGAGGAGCCGTGAGGCTCCTCTTTAATCATCCTCTTTTCCCAGATCCGTGGATATCAGCCCTCCGTCCGCACCGATATAGTAGTATTTGCGATGCGGATTAAACGGATAGAAGCGCAGCTCCCCGTTAACCATGCCCCACGAATCCTCATCGTGACCGATAGCCGCGAGCATTAATGCCTCAAGCGGCTCATATCGGATATTGATTGTTGCCATCTCGTAAAAAACGTCACCGTCTATCTCTATCATAATTCCTCTTGACTCGGAGGTTTGGATTTGCTATGCTATATAGGCTCCTCCGAGTGGTCGTTGCCCTTGCGGGAGTCCCTTTGGCGGCGGAAGTGACAGCTTCTGCCGCCTTTTCGTGCGGATGGCGGGGTATCATCTCCCCGCCATCTCCTTTTTAAATGCCTTTATCGCCTCGCGGTGTATCGATCTCTCCCAATCGACGGAGTAGTGGCTCGCCTTTGCGCTCTCCTTGGGAGCCATGCCCTCGATGTAGCGGTGGGTCAGCACCGCCCTAAAGCGTGCGTCCTCAAGCCGCTCGATGATCTCGGAGGCGGTTCGGACTGCTCTGTCATACTGCTGCCGCAGGCGTTGGAGCTTTTCGGCTTTGATGCCTATCGAGGTATACATATCGTACCCTCCCGCGCCGACCACCTTATCGCCCATCGGGGGAGCGGCGGTATTGGTGAGCCGCCAATAGACCGCCTGGTATTCACCGTATGCCTCATCGACCCTCTGACCGAGCTTCAATGCTCTCCATAGTGGTTCGGGTATGCGGAACTTTTTCTTGACTTCCATCGCTTACCCCCTCTCAAACCCCGGACATTTGAGCACCCTGTAAGATTGATACCCATGCCCCATCGCATCGTGGATATAAGTCTCCGTCGCCGTCCAATCCGTTCTGGGCTTGCCGCCTGCCCACGGACATAGAAATCTGGTGGTCGCCTTTTTGCAATGCTCGCAGATTGTATTCTTCGGCTTCTCCTTGAAGCGGTCTTCTTCGGTGGGCTTGGTGTTGTCTTGCGTATGATAGCACATCACAGGATGCCCTTTTTTGATATTTTCGCGGAGTTTCGCCATATAGACGGGGTACTCCCGCCCGCATTTGCATCGCACGATGACTCGCGGCTCTTTTTTGAGGCTGCCGCTGCGCGTTGTAAATCTCAATATCGTGAGATCCCCGCACGACATCCCGATGAGCCATTGGTTTCGCTCCTCTGCGCTTCTTGCCATGCTACACCTCCTCGATTACGACCAACACGCAGGGTCTGTCGTCTGCCGCATACGCCTTGGTGACGGTTGCCGAGACGATCTGCGCGTCATCGGGATACGCGAGCTGATTGAGCGCGTCCGCGATGATTTTGAGGACATTATCCGCGTCGGGCTTCTTGGTCGGGCGGCGCATACCCTCGCGCATGAGGGCCTTTTGCGTCTTGGACGCGGATGCGGGGATCTGATAGTACGCGACTATCTCCATACGGAGCGGGCCGTCCCCGAAGCGATGACCTTCGCATTGCCGCTCATACTCGCACTTCACAAGGTTTTCATAGTGGGCGGTTTTTGCGGGAGTGTAAGCCCTCCCGCCCGCCGTAAACCTCGGTCTGCCTTTGCCGCAGGGTTCGCCGGGGATCTCAAACGTCACTCGCATTGGTGTCCTCCTGTTCATCATCCTCTAACTCGCTGAAGTCCTCTTCGTCCTCTTCCGGCGGCATCTCCCTTGCATAGCTCCCGTAGGAGCAGTACATCTTGGGACGGAGTCGCCCCATCAGCCCGTACTTGTGATCGCACCGCTTGGTCTGGGCGTTGTACCAATAGCATTCGCCGCAGCACACGCCCTCGTTGATGTCCTGCGTGGGCATTCCCTCCAGGATTGTGATGCAGGCGTTCGTGACCGCTTCCATCCCTTTGCTCTTCTGCTCCTTCGCCTCGCGGAGCTTGCACCGCAGGGCGGCAAGGGCTTGGTCGACGTTGACTACCTTCATGCCGCCACCTCCAACCAATACACGGCGTAATGTACGACCTCTCCGAATCGGTTCGTGCCCTTCTCGATGCGTCTGCCGATCTTATGCCCGGCTTTCCGCAGGTCGCTTATCCTCGCCGCGAGTCTCATACAGTTAAACTCACGGAGTGCGTCGAGGGGAGTTATCTCCCCTTCGGTCTGCATATACAGCAGGATCTTATCGGTTTGCTTCATTCTTTACTCCTTTCGGGATGCTCCCGCGCCCACTTTTCGACGATGGCAACGGCTTTGTCGGGGTAGGCATATGCCAAGTATCTACACGGCGTTCTTGGAGCCTCCGCAATTTCCATAATTGGGCAAATAGCACATCTGCCTGTGTACTCGCACATACGGCGATACTCTTCAAAGAACTCCCTCGCGCTCATCTCGTGCGGGACTGGTTGGATACTATCGATGTCCTCAATAGTCACAGCAGACACCAATTTTACATCTGGGTAACCGCCGTCATAGATGAACGATTGCTTGAACGCTTTTACATCTCCGCGAAATACCAAGTCCTTATCACTCATCGTTTACCTCCTCCGCATTGTTCAAAAGACACCAATACGGTCTGTAATTATCAAGACCGACGTCTCGTAATTGCT
>CAMZAY010000213.1 GCA_947304365.1 uncultured Clostridia bacterium
CGCAAGACTGCGAAGTTCATCATAGCCCTGATCCTGGCCCTTATTCTCATGCTGACGGCCGGGCTGCGGTATCACCACGGGAGCGGCGGGCTTTGACTTGCCGCCCTGACCCGAAGGCTTCCTGTCGCCGGGCTTCTTGTCGCCGTAGGGCTTGTCGGTCTTGGGCCTGTCGCCGGGCTTGTCGGAGTAGGGCTTATCGGTGCGCGGACGCTGTTTGTCAGCGGGCGTGCGGCCCTCCTGCCTGGGCTTAGTCTCCGTGCGCGGACGGTCCTCCCTGGGCCTTGCGGGCGCCTTCTCGTGCTCTTTTTCGGGCTCGGCGGGTTTGGTCTCCTCCGCGGGCTTGGCGGGCGCCTTCTCGGGCTCGGCGGGCTTGGCGGGCTCCTTTTCGGGCTCGGCGGGCTTTACCTCGGGGATCTCGTCTTCATCGCTGCCGCTGGAATAGAAGCCGGTCTGCTGCTCGGACTCGAGGAATTCCTTCCTCCTCTCCTCCCTTTCGCGCTCGGCCTTCGCCTTCGCGGCGGCCTTCTCAGCCTCTATGAGCTTCAGCTCGTGGCGCTTTGCCTGCTGAAGAGAGGCGCCGAGGTCGTTCTGAAACAGCTTGACGCGCTCCAGAAGCTCCGCCGTCCTGGACTCTATCTGTTTTGCGGATTCTATAAGTTCATTCTTTGCCATACTGTTTACCCCCGAATTACAATTCGTTTTTCTGCCGGCAGCGGAGTATCATCTCCGCAAAGCCGTTATCGAGAACACAGGCGACCATGTGGGAATCCTTTCCGATCGCCCTGCCGGGTCCCTCCGCTTCTATAAGCGGCACTCCGGCGTTAATACACATTTGGGACCAATGCTTTTTCGTTTGCTCCGAGCAAGCCCTGTCGATCACGGCGAGCGACGCGCGGCCGCTTTTAAGCGCCTTTTGAGCGGCGAATTCGCCGGATCTGACCCTGCCCGCCTTCATGGCGAAGCCGAGCGCGGCAAGGAGCCTTTCGTCTTCTGTCGGGATCACTCGGTCAGCCCCCGCCTTTCGACTTCCGAGGCAAGGCGTTCCATGACCTCGGGCGATACGGTCACCTCGAGCGCACGGTCGAGCGCGCGGCTCTTGACCGCCTTTTTAAGGCATTCCGCAGAGGGGCACACGTACGCTCCCCTGCCGTTCATCTTGCCCGTGGGATCGACGCAGGCGGCGCCGTTTTCTGCCCTGACCACCCGAACGAGGGACCTTTTCTCCTTCATTTCGCGGCAGCCGACGCACATTCGCATTGGTATCTTCTTTGCCAAATCAAAAACCTCTGTTTATTCCTCGGACCCGGACTCGGCGTCTTCGCCTTCGTCAAGATCCTCAAACTCTTCCGCGGGCTCGATATCCATTTCCTCGTCGGCGACGGACTTTGACTTGATGTCGATCTTCCAGCCGGTGAGCTTGGCGGCGAGCCTTGCGTTCTGACCCTCCTTGCCGATCGCAAGCGAGAGCTGATTATCGGGAACGACGACCTTTGCGGCCTTCTCGTCCTCGTTTACATAGACCATGAGCACGCGGGCGGGGCTCAGGGACTTCGCGATGTAAACGGCGATGTCGGGATCCCACTCGATAATGTCGATCTTCTCGTTATGGATCTCGTTGACGATCCTCTCGACCCTGATGCCCTTGGGGCCGACGCATGCGCCGACGGCGTCCACGTTGGGATCGAAGGAGACGACGGCGACCTTCGTCCTCTGCCCCGCCTCGCGGGCGATGGACTTGATCTGCACGACGCCGGACTGGATCTCGGGCACTTCAAGCTCGAACAGGCGCTTTACAAGGCCGGGATGGGTGCGGGAAATGAGCACCTGCGGCGCCTTGTTGTTGCGCTGCGCCTTTAATACGTAAGCCTTTATGCGGTCGCCGGGGTTATAGGTCTCGCCCTGGATGACCTCGTTAAACGGGATGATACCGTCGGTCTTGCCGAATTCGACGTAAACGCCGTTCTTCTCGACGCGCTGCACGATGGCGGTGAGGATCTCGCCCTCCTTCTCGGCAAACTCGTCAAATATGGCGCCCTGCTCCGCCTCGCGGATGCGCTGTATCACTACCTGCTTCGCGGTCTGCGCGGCGATGCGGCCGAAATCCTTTGTGAAGGCTTCCACCTCAAGAACGTCGCCCACCTCATAGAGGGGGTTGATCTTCTTGGCTTCCTTGAGGGAGATCTCCGAATTGGGATTCTCCACCGTTTCGACCACGGATTTGGAGGCAAAAATGCCGATGGTGCCCGTTTCGGGGTCCATGGATGCGCGAACGTTCGTGTTGACGTTATAATTGCGCTTATATGCGGAGACGAGCGCCGCCTCTATGGCGTCGATAAGCACCTCCGCCTTGATGTTGCGTTCCTTCTCGATCTGCTTCATTGCAAGTATAAGCTCGTTCGAATTCATTTTATTATCTCCTTTACTTCTTTTAAAAATCGATATGCGGCCTCAGAAGCGCCGCGGCCTTCTTGGGGAGCGTGAAGCTGCCCTTATCATTCTCAACGGTAAACGTTTCCTTATCATGGGCGACGAGCACGGCGGTGAAATTCTTATCCCTGCCCAGGGCCTTATCGCTTGGCGCGGCGTAAAGCTTGACGTCGATCCTGCTGCCGATGCTGCGGTCAAAATCCTTGCTCAGCTTGAGCGGCCTGTCTATGCCGACGGAGCTTACGGTAAGATAATATGCCTGCTCTATCGGATCCGCCTCTTCGATTATGGGATCGATCGCAGTGCTGACGCGCTCGCAGTCTTCGACCGTTATCCCCGAAGGAGAATCGATATAGATCAGAAGCTCCCATCTGCCGTACTCCTTATTGAATTCGACGTCATAGAGCTCATATCCGAGCTCGCCGATCTTCGGCGCGACGAGCGAAGCGACCTTTTCGGTGATCTTCAATTCATTGACCTTCCTTTTCAAAATTAAAGAGCGGGTTTTGCCCACTCTTCACAACAAGCCCATAAAGCTCATTCACAGGAAACATGCGGACCGTACCGAATATCAATACGATCCCGTT
>CAMZAY010000214.1 GCA_947304365.1 uncultured Clostridia bacterium
CATCGTGTATTCAAACTCGGATATGACTCGCAGGTGCGGTTCCTCGGGCTTGCGTGATCGTGGTTACGCGGTTATCGCACCGCGTCACGCCCACTCGGCTCGAAAAAAACATTTTTCGGCCACGTGGGCTTTCGCTCGCTTCGCTCGCTTGGCGTGCGTCCTAAAAACTTGAGCGCTTCTCGCTTTGCCCGCAAGTTTTTCAGCCTTCCCCCCTTCGGTGGGGAAGGTGGCATTTCGACCAACGGGAGAAATGACGGATGAGGGGGCAATTGCTAATTGCTAATTGCTAATTGCTAATTGCTAATTGCTAATTGCTAATTGCTAATTCCTAATTGCTAATTGCTAATTTACTAATGGCTTCCGCCAAAAACCTCATTGAATTCTTTGCCTGCTCGAGCGTATTCCCGTTGTGGCCCACCTCGACGAGCAGGCATTTTTCGGCGACCTGCTGATTGTATTTGCCGGATTTGACGCGCACCTTTCGCATGAAGCGCTCGTCGCGCTTCAACAGCTCCTTCGTGAGCCTTACCGCAAGGGCGTAATTCGTCTCGAAATCGGGCATGGCTTCCTCCTCCTTAGAGCCCGAGCCGGGGTCCTTTTCGGAGCTTTTGCCGCTCGAGCCGGTGCCCACGACGAACATCATCCGCGCGCATTCGAGCCCGTCCACCGTGACGAAATCATCCTCATACCCGGTCTCCGGCACGCCGTCGCGGTGAAGATCGATGAACAGCTCCAGCGAGGGGTACAGCTTTTTATACTTGAGCGCCGTTTGGAACGACCGCGAATACGCCGTGGTTATAAGCGGCTTCTCGTGCTGTTCGGTCGCGTGGATCGCGATAATGCCGTAATCCTCCCTCAATATGCGGCAAAGCTCCTCCCCCACGGCGATCACGTTGTTTTCGTTGTCCTCCGTTCTGTAAAGCCCCGAAGCCTCGTAGCCGCTCCCCTCCGTGGGTCGGTACGCCTCCGTATTATGCGTGTGATAGACGAGCACGCGGGGCTCGTCCCCCTTGAGCTCCACGCCGCTTTCGTGCGACGCCGCCTCTATAAGCCTTACGGTTATCTCCGGACCGAGATCCGCGTCCACTTCGGCAAGGCGTATGAAGAGCGAAGCGTCGTCCGTCTGCAGGAGCGGCTTCGTTACGCGCGGCGAGGCGGCCTCCCCGGGGCGCATTGCGTCCGCCATAAGCTCCCTTACCTCCCGCGGGAACGACGCAGTGAAAAGCAGCGCGAGCATTATGATCACCGCCGCGAGGAGCGCCGACGCCCTTTCGCGCAGCCCCTTCAGCGCAGCGGCACGCTCCCGCCGTTTCGTTCTTTCGGACTCGTCCACATTAAGCCCCTCCCGTATAAGCTCTTGTCTAAATTGTATTCCCGGGCGGCCGGGATTATTACCCGCGTAAAAAAAGCTGTCAAAATCCGCGTGAATATTGAAATTAACTCTTGTTTCCGGGCGATAAGATGTGCTATAATATTATTTTGTAGAAGACTGTGCATGCCGCTTCGGTCTGTTTGGTGCGGCCTGCACATGAGAGGAGGTATTTTATGATCGAAAGATGCGAAAAGTTGATGAACGTTCTTTCCGAGCAGGGTATTGACGGTGCGCTTATCACCTCCAAGACCAACATCCGCTATTTCTCCGGGTTCACAAGCGACGAGGCGGTGCTCGTCATCACCCGTGACAAGCGCGTTCTTCTTACCGATTTTCGCTATACCATCCAGTCGAAGGAGCAGGCTCCCGATTTTGAGACGAGGGAGACCTCCCGCGCGATCGCGTCGGATGAGATCGCCGCGGTGCTCAAGGAAGCCGGCGTTAAGAAATGCGCTTTCGAGGACGGGTATCTGACCGTTCGCGCGTTCAACAACTACAGGGATCTTCCCGTGGAGCTCATTCCCATGACCCCCGCCATCGACCGCGTAAGGCTCGTAAAGAACGGGTATGAGGTCGAGTGCCTTAAGAAGGCGCAGTCCATCGCGGACGCGGCGTTTGCCGAGCTGATCGGCGTGATCCATTCCGGCATGACCGAGAAGGAGGTCGCGAACGAGCTCGATCATCTGCTCCGCAAGCACGGCGCGGATGAGAATTCCTTCGATACGATCGTCGGCTCCGGTCCGAACGGCGCGCTCTGTCACGCCACCCCCGGCGCAAGGAAGCTTCAGAAGGGCGACCTTGTCGTGATCGACTTCGGCGCGAAGTACAAGGGCTACTGCTCCGATATGACGAGGACCGTCGCAATAGGCGAGCCCTGTGACGAGCTGAAGAAGATCTACGGCATCGTCCTCAAGGCGCAGCTTGCGGCGCTCGACGCGCTCAAGCCCAATATGAGCGCGAAGGAGCTTGACGGCGTCGCCCGCGGCGTCATCACCGAGGCGGGCTACGGTCCCACCTTCGGTCACTCCCTGGGTCACGGCTTCGGCCTCGATATCCACGAGGCGCCCTATGCCTCGAGCCGTTCCGAGGACATTCTCGTTCCCGGCAGCACCATCACCGTTGAGCCCGGCATCTACGTAGAGGGGCTTGGCGGCGTCCGCATTGAGGACGACTGCGTGCTCACCGAGGACGGTTATATCGATCTTGCCCACACCGGCAAGGATCTGATAATCCTGAACTAACGCGGAAACGTCCGCTTTGGTATAAAGCTACATTAAAATTTTATCTGGAGGTAACTTATGATTTTAGCAGGCGATTTTCGCAAAGGCGTCACCGTTGAAATAGACGGTCAGGTTTGGAGCATTGCCGATTTCCAGCACGTTAAGCCCGGCAAGGGCGCGGCGTTCGTAAGGACCCGTCTTAAGAACGTTATGACCGGCGCTGTGCTCGAAAAGACCTTCTCCCCCACCGACAAGTATCCCACCGCTCATATCGAGACCCGTGAGATGCAGTACCTTTACAATGACGGCGATCTCTACACCTTCATGGACGTAGAGAACTACGAACAGCTCGAGCTCAATCACGAGCAGGTCGAGGACGCCATCAACTTCATCGTCGAGAACATGAACGTCA
>CAMZAY010000215.1 GCA_947304365.1 uncultured Clostridia bacterium
CTGATAGTTCTCGTCAAACGCCGCTGCCTTGTTGACAAGCTCCTCGATATTCTCAACGCGGGTCTCGAGCAGACCGTCCTGCTGCTCGGCAAGATACTGCATGTAACCGGTGCGCTCGATGACGTACTCGCAAAGCTCGTCCAGCGGCTTTTCGCGCCTTGCGGCGAAAAGGTCGACCATGAGCGATATGAAGGGGGAGAGCTTCGCCGCGATCTTCTGTGGGACGATCCCCTCCATCGACGCGGCGTTGAAGAGCGATACGTCGAGCTGATCTGCGTGCACGGCAAGCTCGCTTATCGTCGCCGCTCCGATATTCCTTTTCGGCACGTTGACTATGCGGCGGAACGCCACGTCGTCGTTGGTGTTGGCGATCAGCCTGAGGTACGCGAGCACGTCCTTGACCTCTTTGTATTCATAGAAACGCGTGCCGCCGATAAGCGAAACGGGTATGCGGAAGCTCTGCTGAAGGGTGGTCTCTATAACGCGGCTCTGCGCGTGCGTCCTGTATAGCACGGCGTAGTCGTTATAGCTCCTGCCCCTTCGGCGACCCTGCGCGATTATCGTGCCTATCGTGAATGCCTCGTCGCGTTCAGAATCGCAGGTGATGAGCTCCACAGGCTCGCCCGATTTTTTATCCGTCCAGAGGGATTTTTCCGTCCTGCCCTTGTTGTTCCTTATGACGAGGTTCGCCTTGTCGAGTATCTGCTTTGTGGAGCGGTAATTCTGCTCGAGCCGGACGACCTTCGCGCCGGGGAAATCGGACTCGAAATCGAGTATGTTTCTTATGTCCGCGCCGCGCCAGCCGTAGATCGACTGATCGTCGTCGCCGACGACGCAGATATTGCGGCTGACCTCGGAAAGCAGCCTAACTATCCTGTACTGGACGGTGTTGGTGTCCTGATACTCGTCGACGAGCACGTATTGGAAGCGGCGGCGGTATTTTTCGAGCACCTCGGGGCATTCCTCGAACAGCCTTACCGTGACAACCAGAAGATCGTCGAAATCGAGCGCGTTTGCCGCGGCAAGGCGCTTTTGGTATTCCTTGTAGATCTCGACCGATTTGCCGGAGGTATCGGCGACCTCGGAAAGATAATGCTCCGGTCTGTCGGAGGAGTTCTTCGCCTCCGATATTAGGGAGCGGATGTAATTCTTGGGCACGCGCTTTTCGTCGAGCCCCATCTTTTTGATTATATCTGCAATGACCGTGTTCTGGTCGTTATCGTCGTAAATCGTGAATTGGGAAGTGTATATGCCGAGTTTTTCGATATCGTATCTCAGTATGCGCGCGCAGAAGGAGTGGAAGGTCATCACCCACATATCCTTCGCGTCCGCGCCGGTCAGCTTTTCGGTGCGCTCCCGCATCTCGGCGGCGGCCTTGTTGGTAAAAGTGAGCGCAAGAATCTGCCACGGCCTTACGCCGTGGTTTTCGATGAGGTTCGCTATCCTGTATGTAAGCACGCGGGTCTTGCCGCTGCCCGCGCCCGCAAGCACGAGGAGAGGACCGTCAACAGTCGTGACAGCCTCCCTCTGCGGCGGATTGAGTGAAGAAAGGTCTATCATTTCCGGTGTTCTTTGACTGCTTTTTCAAGCCTTGAAAGCGCCGCGTGAAGCTCGCTCTCGGGCAGCGCGAGGTTCCATCTTCTGAAGCCCTCGCCTGCGGAGCCGAACATTTCGCCGTCGTTGTCGGCGATCATCGCCTTTTCGACAAGGAACTCGGTCAGCGCCTTGTGATCCGGCTCGAGCGGGCGCATATCGATCCAGGCAAGATAAGTGCCTTCAAGAGGCGTAACGGTAAACTCGGGCAGGCGCTCCGAAATGAAATCGCAAAGGAGCCTGTAATTGCCTTCGATAACGCTTATTAGCTCGTCGAGCCAATCGGCGCACTCGTTATAAGCGGCGATGGTCGCGAACCTTGCGATGTACGGCACGCAGCCGCAGCCGTCCCTGTGGGCCTGCTCGGTGAATTTCTCCTTAAGCAGGGCGTTGGGAACGAATATGTTGGAGCAGGAGAGCCCGGCAAGGTTAAAGGTCTTCGATATGGCGGTGCAGACGACGCAGTTGTCTGAAGCGCCGGGGACCTTTGCGAAGACCGTATGGGTGTTCCCGGGCATTATTAGGTCGTTATGTATCTCGTCGCTGACGACGAGGATACCGTGCCGCTTCGCGATATCGGCGACCCTTGTAAGCTCGTCCATAGTCCAGACGCGCCCTATGGGGTTGTGCGGGCTGCAGAGGAGCATCATTTTGACGGAGGGATCGGACGCCTTCTTTTCAAGGTCGTCAAAGTCCATCTCGTATCTGCCGTTTTTCGCGATAAGCGGATTCTCGACGATGCGCCTTCCGTTGTCCCTGACCGCGCCGTAGAAGGGGTGATAGACGGGCGTCTGGATTATGACGCCGTCGCCCTCTTTCGTGAACGCGCGCACGGCGACGCCGAGCGCCTGCACGACGCCGTTGGTGACGACGTACCAATCGTCCTCTATATCCCAATCGTGGCGGGTCTTCTGCCAATGCCTGACCGCCTCAAGATACTCGCCCTGCGGGCCGGTGTAGCCGTAACAGCCGTGGAAAGCCGCTTTGGCGACGGCTTCGTTAACCTTGGGCGGAGCGGAAAATTCCATGTCGGCGACCGTCATTGGGACAATGCCCGAACCCCTTAAGGGCTCGGGCATGAAGTCGTACTTATATGCGCCGGTGTTCGACCGGTCGATCTTTTTTGTGAAATCGTATTTCATCAGTAGTTGAAGCCCCTCTCGAAGGCAAGAAGGTTAACGTCGAGGAACTTGGGCTTTACGCAGGCGGTGATAGCCTTTTTCCACTCCTCTTCGGAGAAGGGAAGGCTCTTTGCGAGTACGCCCATCAGGACGACGTTCGCCGCCTTGTAGGTGCCGCACTCATGCGCGATCTCGACCGCGTTGATCTCGACCGTTTTGCATGCCGCGCGGGTGCGCTCAAGGCAGTTGGCGGGATACTGGGCCGCGCCGGTGATAACGGGCATGGGGA
>CAMZAY010000216.1 GCA_947304365.1 uncultured Clostridia bacterium
TATTTCACCCAGTAGGGCGGTTGTACATACAAAAATATATTGGCGCGTTCGTGTTGAATCGGTTGAAAACAGTGATAATATAAGGCTGACCGATAAGGCTAATAATCGTATTGGAGATGATAGAGATGTCAAAGAAACAATTCAGGACCGAATCGAAGAAGCTGCTCGATATGATGATCAACTCCATCTACACGCATAAGGAAATATTCCTGCGCGAGCTCATATCGAACGCCTCCGACGCGATCGACAAGCTTTATTTCCGCTCGCTCACGGATACGAGCGTAACGCTCAGCCGCGGCGATTATGAGATCCGTCTTATACCCGACAGGGCCGCCCGCACCCTCACCGTGCGCGACAACGGCTGCGGCATGACGAAGGAGGAGCTTGAAAGCGACCTCGGCACCATTGCGAGGAGCGGTTCCTTCGATTTCAAGAAGGACGGCGATAAGCCCGAGGACGTCGACATAATCGGTCAGTTCGGCGTCGGCTTCTACTCCGCGTTCATGGTAAGCGAGAGGATAGTCGTCGTGAGCCGCGCTTACGGCTCGGACGAGGCGTATAAATGGGAGTCCTCCGGCACGGACGGCTACACGGTGGAGCCCGCCCAAATGGAAGGCTTCGGCACGAGCGTCACGCTCTTTTTAAGACCCGATACCGAGGACGAAAAATACTCCGAATTCCTTGAGGAATACAGGCTCCGCTCGCTCGTAAAGAGATACTCCGATTACATCCGCTTCCCCATCAGGATGGAGGTAACGAAGTCAAGGCGCAAGGAGGGCTCGCCCGACGACAAGCCCGAGTACGAGGAGTACTTGGCGGATGAAACGCTCAACCGCATGATACCCATCTGGAAGAAGGACAAGTCGGAGGTAAAGGACGAGGAGTATTCCGCCTTCTACCGCGAGAAATTCCATGATTTCGAGGATCCCCTTAAGGTCATCCGTCAGAGGACGGAGGGCGTTTCGGATTACACGGCGCTCGTGTTCATACCCGCGTCCGCGCCCTACAATTACTATACCCGCGATTACGAGAAGGGGCTCATGCTCTTTTCCTCCGGCGTGCTCATTATGGACAAATGCGCCGAGCTCCTGCCGGATCATTACAGCTTCGTTAAGGGGCTCGTGGACAGCTCGGATCTTTCGCTCAACATATCGAGGGAGATGCTCCAGCACGACAGGCAGCTCAAGCTTATCGCGCGCTCGCTCGAGAACAAGATCCATGACGAGCTCATCAGGATGCAGGAGACCGAAAGGGATAAGTACGTCAAATTCTTCAGGGCGTTCGGCACGCAGCTCAAATACGGCGTTTACGCCGATTACGGCATGAACAAGGAAAAGCTCAAGGATCTGCTCCTGTTCGATTCCACCTTCGGCGAGGAGCCCTCGACGCTCAAGGAGTACGTCTCCCGCATGAAGGAGGGGCAGGACGCGATCTATTACGCCGTCGGCGAGAGCCGTTCCCAGGCGAAAATGCTCCCGCAGACCGAGGCGGTCGTATCGAAGGGCTGCGAGGTGCTGCTCCTTACCGAGGACGTCGACGAATTCGCACTCATGATGATGCATGAGTATGACGGCAAGGAGTTCAAAAACGTCGCTTCGGACGAGCTCGATCTCGGCTCCGACGAGGAAAAGGAGCGCGTCAATAAGGAGAACGAGGCGAAGAAGGACCTGCTTTCCTTCATGAAGGACGCGATAGGCGAGGGCGTGGCGAAGGTCAGCTTCACGAGCGCGCTCACCGATCACCCCGCGTGCATCGCTTCGGAGGGCGCCGTTTCCGCCACGATGGAAAAGACATTTGAAAAGATGCCCGGCGGAGAAAACCCCGTGCACGCCGAAAAGGTGCTCAGCATAAACGTCGACCACCCGATCGCCGCAAAGCTCAGCGAGCTCTATGAGGAGGATAAGGATAAGCTCACGCTTTACAGCAAGCTCCTGTACGCCTCCGCAAGGCTTGCGTCGGGGCTCGGCACGGAGGATCCCGCCGCGCTCGGCGAGCTCATTACGAAGCTGATGGTCTGATAAATGGATATCGAGTACAAGGTAATAAGAAGCATGCGAAAAACGCTCGCCCTCTCCCTCGACGGGGAGGGCGTCGTTATCGTGCGCGCGCCGATAATCTGCTCCCCTAAAATGATCGAAAAATTCGTCCGCGATTCCGCGCCATGGATAGAGCGGCAGAAGCGCAGGGCGGCGCGGATCGAAAGGACGGCGAACGAGGAGGGCCCCCTCACGAAGGAGGATATCGCGGCGCTTTCAAGGGAAATGAAAAATGCGCTCCCGGCAAAGCTCGCAAGGTACTCCGCGCTGCTCGGCGTAAGGTACTCCCGCGTGAGCGTCCGCTGCCAAAGGACCAAGTGGGGCAGCTGCTCGGCAAAGGGCGGGCTCAACTTCAACTGCCTGCTTATGCTCGCGCCGGAGGAGGTGCTCGATTACGTCGTCGTGCACGAGCTCTGCCATTTAAAGCATATGGATCACTCAAAGGAGTTCTGGGCTATGGTCGCCTCCGCCGATCCCGACCATAAAGCCCACCGCAAATGGCTCCGTGAAAACGGCCCGGCGATAATGAAAAGAGCGGAGAGGGAGAGATAATGCCTGCGGCGTTTCGATATACGCTGCGCGTTCGATATAACGCCGCGGGCGTTTTGATATGCGCCCCGGGGGCGCATGAAGCCCCCTCATCCGTCTTTTCTCCCGTTGGTCGAAATGCCACCTTCCCCACCGAAGGGGGGAAGGCTGAATAGTCGGAAGCAGCCCAACCAAAAGCCTTCCCTTGGGGGAAGGGGGACCGCGAGGAACGAGCGGTGGATGAGGGATGCTTCCGACCAACTTATGCTTCCCAACTCCGTAACACTGCTGTTACAGCGTGCACACTTACTCGGATATGTCTCGCAGGAGCGGTTTCCGATGTTGGCATATCGTAGTTACGCGCCTATCGCGGCGCGGCTTGCCGAGAAAAGCATAAGCTTTCATAGCGAAATGCTTTTCTC
>CAMZAY010000217.1 GCA_947304365.1 uncultured Clostridia bacterium
ATACGTTGATTTTTTCAGGCTGAAAACCTGCATCTCCTTAAGTGAATGCACCCTTTGCCGTGCTTTTTAATTATCGTTCTCGAGTATATCGGGTATCCCGTCGCCGTCAAGATCCATCACGCCGCCGGGGCCGTGATCGCCCATCAGCTCGGTATAGCGGACGCGGTAGGCGAGCTTCGCCTTTTCGACCTGCTTATGGATCAGCTCCTTGACTGCCCGGGGGTGCTTCACGTTTATCATGGAGAGGAGCGGCGCGGTGGAATCGGTCGAAGTGACCGTCACCGTGCCGACCCCGGTCAGCTTCTGCCAGAAGGAGATCGTAACGCCCACGTCGCGCACGCGGTAGAGCAGTATCTCCTCGCCCTTGGTGCTGAAGAAGCCGGTCTCGAAGAAGAGCCTGTCCTCGCTCATGCGGTATTTGATGAAGGTCATCGGGATGCCCAGGATGCGCTTCCTGTCCTTCCAGATATAATGCGGTTCGTGATCTTTAAGCTTGGACATTTTTACGCTCCTTTATTCGGCGCCGTCAAGGCTGAACACGAGCTTAAGCGGCCTGTGGTCGGAATTCGCAAAGCCGGTGTCGAGCACCTCAAGGCTCGAGATACTTACGTTCGAGGATACGATGAATCCGTCGATGATGTAATACTGGGGATTTTCACAGCCGGTGTAGGGCCTGTCGAGCGAACGGCAGGTGGGCTCGTTCTCGTCGAATACGAAGCGGAAGCCCTCGGGCAGATTATCCTCAAGCGTGCCGGGCATCCAAAGGCCGTCCAGCACCGCCTCGTAAAGATGCGCGCCGGGGAAGGTCTGGTTGAAGTCGCCGCCGGCGATCACGTAATTGCCCTTTGCGGCCTCGGAAGTGATAACGTCGTAAAGCATCTTGGTCTGGGCGATCTTGCCCTCGCCGCTGTCGTAAGCCTCAAGATGCAGGTTGATGAGCACCAGCTCATGATCCGTGCCGCTTACGGGCATGCGGTTGATGAGCAGGCAGCGCTTGAGGTTCATCGTGCGCATGGGCCAGCTGAACGGTATGGGCAGCTGCACCCTCTCCGCGGAATCGACGGCATAGCCCGTGTATGTGACAAGCCCGCTCTTTACCTTGCCCATCGTGTCGGGTATGGGGTAGGGAAGATAGAACGTGTTGAAGTTGTAAGCAAAGTTGAAGGGCAGACCGAGCGCCTCTTTATAATAAGCGGTCTCGTCGATGAAATAGGAACGCTTGGAGCCGGTATCGACCTCCTGCAGGATATAGATATCCGCGTTCTGGGCCTTGAGCTCTTCCGCGATGCCCTTCATGAAGCCTTCCACGACCTCCTTGCTGTCGGCGCGGGTCTTATTGCCGCCGTCCATAAAGAACTCCTCGCTTGCGCCGAGGCCGGCATAACCCGTGTTGTAGCTGACAAGGGTGAACTCCTTATCCGTCGTAAGGGCGGAGGAGCCGCCGGGAACGTCGACCTTTTCAACGTCCTGCGGCCTGTACTCGAGCGCGGTCAGCGCGCCGAGCGCCAGTACGGCGAGAACGACGACGGCTATGACAATGCCGAGCAGCGTTTTGAGTATCACCTTAAGAGCCTTGGGGAATCTTTTTTTCTTTTCCATCGGTTTATCCTCCGATCTTTTATTTCCCGTATATAATACAACAATCGCGCCTTCAATGCAAGATGCATTCATATTACAGATGCGGGACTTTAAGCCCCCCAAAGGCGTATTGTACCGGGAAAAAGCCCGTTATTCGCCCGCGCGCCCCGGCGGGAGACGCGCCCGAGCGGAATTTTTATGTGTTGCCAAACGGCGTGAAAAAGGGTATAATAAAATGACCTATTATGTGGGGTCCGCCCCCGAAAGACCATTTGCCCGAAAAGGAGAAGCACATGCTTATATCCCTTATCACCAGCGACGACGATATCCTTACCAAAGTTACAAGCATAGTATTCTACATTATCGTTATCGTAATATCGCTCAGCATTCATGAGTTCGCTCACGCCTATGCCGCGCACCGCATGGGCGACGATACCGCGCGCAATATGGGCAGGATGACGCTCAACCCGGTCGCTCATATCGATCCGCTCGGGTTCCTCATGCTGTTGTTCGTCGGCTTCGGCTGGGCGAAGCCCGTTCCCGTAAATTCGAGGAATTACAGAAATTACCGAAAGGGCGAGTTCATTGTAAGCTTCGCCGGCATATTCGCAAACCTTATGCTCCTCACGGTCTCCGCGCTGATACTCACCGTATTTGCGGTCTCGGATCTTAAGGCGCAGAGCCTGCTTGTCGACAAAAGCAATATCCTCTTAAACGTTTTCTACCTTGTCCCGCACGTTATCCCGTCGCAGCTCTACACGCTGTTCCTCTATTTCTGCTATATCAACGCCGGTCTTGCGCTGTTCAACCTCATACCGGTGTTCCCGCTGGACGGCTCCCACATATTCGACCTGCTCTTTGCAAAGCTCCTCGGCGTAAAGGTCATTATGTGGATGCACAAGAACGGCAGGTACATACTCTACGGCATACTGATACTCTCCTACCTGCTTTCAAGGTACGCTGTCTCGCCTCTGGGGGCGGCAATGACATTCCTGGTGAATATAGTGGTAAAGCTCTTCGCCCTCATTTTCGGAGCGATATTCTGATATGGAAGAACAGATCCGGGAAACGGGCTATCACGTCCACATAAAGCAGTTTGACGGGCCTCTCGATCTGCTCCTTTACCTGATCGAAAAGGCGGAGGTCGATATCAGGGAGGTATTCGTTTCGGAGATCACATCCGAGTTCCTTTCGTATCTTTCCGAGCTGGACGAGCTCGATATGGAGCAGGCCTCGGCGTTCATCTCCGTGGCGGCGACGCTCGTTTATATGAAGTCGCGCTCGCTCATGCCCAAGCCCCGCAGGGAGGAAGAGGAGGAAGAGGAGGACCCGGGCGAGGCGCTTATCAGGCAGCTGCGCGAATACAAGGCGTTCAAGGAGGCTTCGGCGGGTCTTC
>CAMZAY010000218.1 GCA_947304365.1 uncultured Clostridia bacterium
CATCTACGGCTTCAAGGTCCAGAACGGCTATGACCCGGACAACTACCACGGCGTACAGAGCCCCTGGGACCTGCTGGGGCCCGTCATCTTCACCGGCACGAGCTGCTCCATCAAGGGCGGCGGCGCCATCACGGTCAAGCCCGTGAACGGCGTTTACAATCCGCCGTCCGGCGCAAGCTCCAGCCTGAAGTACATCGGCATAACCGTAAAGAGCTATAATATCACCGCCGTTTCCAACAACGCCTCGTGGGGCACCGTTTCCGTCAGCGGCAGCACGATCACCGCGGTTCCCGCGGAGGGGTATTACGTTGAGAGCGCCGAGGTGACCGAGGGCGACGCCACCGTTACCGTGAACGGCAACACGATCTCCGTCAACGCCTCGTCCGACTGCACCGTGCGCGTCAACTTCGCGCCCAAGCCCCAGTACACGGTGAGCTTCATCGCCTGCGGCGCGAGCGTCGGCAGTCAGACCGCGCTCGTCAATGACGCGATAACCCTTCCTTCCACCTGCAGCGTTACCGCCGAGGGTTGGGAATTCTCCGGCTGGGTGGATCATCAGGTCGCCGAAACTACCGACGAGCCCGCTTATTTCGCTCCCGGCGCAAGCTATACCGTCACCGGCAACGCCACGCTGTACGCGCTCTATACCCGCGTTGACGGCGACGCGGGCTCCGAGACCGTCTATCAGCTCATCACCTCCGCGCCGGCGTCCTGGGAGGGCAATTACGTCATCACCAACAATCCCACAAGCCTCAACACCTCGGGCATGTACGTTCTTAAGAGCATCGCGGGCGGCTCGAGCGGCACCGATATCGAAAACTCCAACAACTGCTCCATATTCGCCAACACGGGCATAACGATCGAGGATAACGTGATGCACGGCGTTGCCGACAACTACGTCATGACGATCGAAGCCAACGGCAGCTACTATACCGTGAAGAACGCTGCCGGCGCATACTACGGCATGACCTCGAACTCCTATCTGGCGGCCTATTCCGCCTATAATGCGAGCTACTGCAGATGGACCCCCGCCATCAACACGAGCGGCGCGGTGCAGCTGAAGAACTACGCCAACGGTTCGTATCCTTACTTCGGGTTCAGCACAAGCAACAACTATTTCTGGTCCGCAAGCACGAGCAACGCATACGTTCTCCGCCTGTGGAAGGAGGATCAGGTCACGGCATCCGTCACCTATTACAATACCGATCCCGTCGTTCAGCAGGGCACCGCAGAATATCTTCCAGAAGATCCCTTCTCTCGGAGGTGTGCTCTCCGTTCAGCAGGTGCTCGAGGGCGAGGCAGCCGAAGCGCCCGCGGATCCCGTGCGCGAGGGCTACACCTTCATCGAATGGGATGAGGATTTCACCCACGTAACAAGCGACGTGATCACCACCGCAGTGTATGAGGCGAACCCTTACACCCTCACCATCGACTATCTCGATGAGAACGGCGAGGCGATCAGCGCCCCCTATACCGCCACGGTGCACACCGACGAGGCTTACAGCGTGGAAAGCCCCGTGATACCCGGCTACACCCCCGATATCGAGGTCGTTTCCGGCGTGATGGGCCCCTGCGACGAGTCCTTCAAGGTCACCTACACGCGCAGCGGCCTGATCGGCGACGTGGACGTGGACGGCGACGTCGATTTCGACGACGTAACGCTGCTTTCGTACTATCTGCTCGATTACAGCAGTGCGGTCATAACCGAACAGGGCATGATAAACGCCGACGCCAACCTTGACTGCCTCGTTGACGTGCTCGATCTTGCCGCGATATGCAATATCGCAATGAGCAGGTGACGTTACTTTATTTGCTTTGCAGCCCCGCCAAACCCCGGCGGGGCTTTTTTGCGCCGCGAACGCCAAAGCTAGCCCGCCAAAAATTTTCCGGCACTTTTTTTCACAACATGCCCTCCCGTCTATTGACAATCGGGAGGTTTCAATTTATACTATAATAGATTGTATAGACGTGATACTGCGTCAAAATAATCTTCAATACTTTTTTCAGGAGGTATACTAATGAAGAACAACCTTAAGCGTCTCCTTTCGGTGTTCGTAGCTCTTCTGATGGTCCGCAGCGTAAGCGTTTCCGCTTTCGCTCTCGAGGGCGCCGAGAAGATCTCGAGGCCTTTGGAGTCCAAGAAGACCGGTTCCTATGACCTTTCCGGCATCAGGAACGGCAAGACCTTCAACATTCCCGAACAGAATGCTGAAGAGATCGCCGCCGATCAGATAGTTCCTATCATGGTCGAGCTGCAGGATGCTCCCGCTATGGAGATCTACAGCCAGTATAAGGCTGCTCAGTCCTATGCGGCATCCCTCCGTGAAAAGCAGGACATCGCCGTTAAGGAGATCCGCAAGGCCCTCAACGTCGATATAGACGTGCTCTATAACTACACCCTGCTGTTCAACGGCTTCGGCTTCGAAGGCGAGTATCGTCTCGTTGAGGAGCTGAACAAGATGGAAGGCGTCCGTGCTTTCGTCGCCGCCGAGTGGGAGACTCCCGAGCCCCAGCTCTTCAGCTCCACCACCATGATCGGCGCTCCCGAAGCCTGGGATCTCGAGTACACCGGCGAGGGCAAGATCGTTGCCATCATCGACACCGGTATGAAGGTCAACCATGAGGCCTTCGCCAACGCTCCCGAAAATCCCCGCTTTGTCAAGAGCGACATAAGCGCCATCATCGCGGGCGGCCAGCTGGACGGCGGCACCTCTATGAACGTCAACAACGTTTATTACAGTGCCAAGATCCCCTTCCGCTGGAACTACGTCAAGCACACCTACAACGTTGATCACACCTCCGTCGGTTCCGATCACGGCACTCACGTTGCCGGTATCGCTGCCGGTAACGGCGGCCAGATCGTCGGTGTTGCCAAGGACGCTCAGATCGCTGCCATGAACGTATTCAACGACGGCGGCGGCGCGGGCTGGCAGGCTATCCTGCTCGC
>CAMZAY010000219.1 GCA_947304365.1 uncultured Clostridia bacterium
TCTTACCGCAGCCGGACTCGCCGACGAGACCGAATACCTCACCCTTCTTGATATCGAAGCTTACGTCGTCAACAGCCTTGGTCGGGCCGAAGTACTGACACAAATGCTCAACACGGAGCAGGACTTCGTCATTCTGATTAGGCATTCTGCTCACCTCCAATGCGCTTTGCGTTCATGCGGTCGATACGGTCGGAAATGGTCTTGGGCCTCTCCACCTTGGGTGCGTCGGGATGCAGCAGCCACGTTGCGGCCTTATGCGTCTCGGAGATCTGGAAGAAGGGAGGCTGCTCCTCGAAATCGATCTTCATCGCGTACTTGTTGCGCGCTGCGAAAGCGTCGCCATCGGGCGGGTAGATCATGTTGGGAGGCGTGCCGGGGATGGCGTCCAGCTTTTCCTTGGTATCAAGGTCGGGCATGGAGGACAGCAGCGCCCAGGTGTACGGATGGCGCGGATCGTAGAAGATATCGTCCGCGGTGCCGTATTCGACGATCTTACCGGCGTACATAACGGCGATATTATCCGCCATGTTCGCAACAACGCCCAGGTCGTGGGTGATGAATATGATCGAAAGGTTGCGCTCCGCCTTCAGCTTATTGATAAGCTCAAGGATCTGGGACTGGATGGTAACGTCGAGCGCGGTGGTGGGCTCGTCGCAGATCAGTATCTCGGGGTTGGCGGCCAGCGCGATCGCGATAACGATCCTCTGCCTCATACCGCCGGAGAACTCGAACGGGTACTGATAGTAACGGCGCCTCGGCTCATGGATACCGACTTCCTTCATCAGCTTGATGGCCTTTTCCTTCGCCTGCGTCTTGGTGACGTGATAGACCATGAGGGAGGATTCCTCCTTGAAGTGGTCGATCAGATCGCCGGTGCGCTTGTCGAAGTCGACTTCGGTCTCGATATAATTGTCATAATGCTCGTCAAGGCGGTCAACGATCTTGACGATGTTGCCGCGCAGCTCCTCGGCGGGATAGATGACCTTCGGGACGACCTTCCATGTGACGGTCTTGCCCCTCTTGATAAGGTTATCGCGCCTCTTGGTCTGGCGTGCGAACCTGGCCTCCTCCTTGGGGTTGCGCTTCATGAAATAGAAGAACCTTTCGATGGCGTGGCTCATCGAAGAGCGGAAGGTGTAAGCCGTGGAGTCCTTTATGAACTCGATCTGGTCGATGGAATCCTCGACCTTATTTGCAAGCTCCTTGCAGTACTTTACGCTCGCGCCCTTGCTGAAATCGCCGCCGTAGAAAGCCTTTGCCTTTTCAAGCTCGGGCAGGACGGCCTTCTTCTTATTCAGCGCCTCGTTATAGGAGTAGATAACGCCCTTCTTGGCGGCCTCGATGAAGCTTTCCATGAAGTTGCTCTCGGTCACCTCGGCGGCCTTCCTGTTGAGCTCGTCAACGGGGATGCTGAGATCCGCGGAAGGATCGGTCAGGCTGAGGTAGGAGATGTTGAAAAGCTCGGGCTCGGGCTTTTTGACAAGCTCCTTGAGCATGGCGGAAAGCTCGCCGACGGCCTCGTTAACGGCGGTCATGTCGTTCACCTTGGGCTTATACGCGCTCGCGGCGGCGGCAAGCTTCTTATCGATCGTATCGATCCTGCCCTCATAGCCGCGGGTGATGAACGGATTGACGCAGTGCTTTAGACGCCTGCGGAAATCGGCGATCTCCTTCTTGACCTCGATCTTCTGGTTCTTGCTCGCGAGGAAGATGAAATCGTCCACGGCGGCGTCAAGGTCAATGGTGTCGGTATGCGAGGTCATATAGGAGTTGATGAGCTTGCTGCTCTTGGCGCAGACCTTCTCAAAAGTGGCGACCTGCTCGTTGATCTTGGCGGTGTTCGCGGGATCGGCGGCGATCATGTTCTTTTTGAGTATGCCAAGACGGGTGTTGAACTCCTTCTTCGCCTCGCGCCTGTTGAGCTTGCTCTTTAAAAGCGTAGCCTCGGTGATCTGCTTACCGATCTTAACGATGGGGTTAAGGGAGGAAAGAGGATCCTGGAATATCATGGCGATCTTGTCGCCGCGGATATGGTGGAACTCCTCCTCGGAGATCTTAAGAAGATCCTTACCGTCGAAGAAGATCTCGCCGCCCTCGATGATGGTGTTTCCTGCGAGGATGCCCTGAACGGCCTTCGCGGTAACGGATTTGCCGGAGCCGGATTCGCCGACTATGGCAAGGGTCTTGCCGCGCTCGAGATCGAAGGAGATATCGCGGACGGCTTTAAGAGTGCCGGCCTGTGTGCGGAATGAGACCTTAAGGTCTTTAACTTCAAGTATCTTATCCATAACTTAGTCCTCCACGTTGCGCAGCGAGGGATTGAACGCATCACGCAGACCGTTGCCGAACAGGTTGAACGAGATCTCAAGGAGAGAAATGAACAGCGCGGGCAGCAGCATGAGGTGCGGATAGTTCGTCCAGATGTTGGATGCGTCGGCAAGCAATGTACCGAGGGACGTCGTGGAAGCGGAACCCAGTTTGACTATGCCGAGGTAGGAAAGCATACTCTCGTTGAATATGACGCCGGGGATGATCAGCGCTGCGGAGGTGACGATGGTGCCCAGGGAGTTCGGGAAGACGTGCTTCCAGATGAGCCTGGAGTCCTTCGCGCCGAGAGTCCTTGCCGCAAGAACGAATTCCTGATTCTTGAAGCGGTAGAACTGGGTTCTGACGCGGTACGCTATGCGTATCCAGCCGTTTAGTATGTACGCGAATATCAAACAGGGTATCGCGCCCAATTTGGCCGCCAAATGGATCTGGAACAGGGTAGCGACAATGATGAAGGGGATACCGCCGAGGATATCGGTGATACGCTCCATGATAAGGTCGGTCGCGCCGCCGTAGAAACCTTCGATCGCGCCGTACGCAGCGCCGATGATGAAGTTGATTACGGAAACGGAGACCGCGAGCAGCAGGGAGAGCCTCAAACCGCCGGCAAGACGGA
>CAMZAY010000220.1 GCA_947304365.1 uncultured Clostridia bacterium
GTCAAAACGGAGAACGGCGTCAAAACGCGGCTCGTCGATATCGACCGCGACCTTCTCGTGATACCGAACGTCGCCATCCACATGAACCGCGAGATCAACGACGGCTTCAAGTACAACGCGCAGGTCGACATGATGCCCCTCTTCGGCTCCGAAAGCGCGAAGGGCGGCTATAAGAAGCTGATCGCCGAAGCCGCCGGCGTCAGCGAGGAGGACGTGCTCGGCTGCGACATATTCCTCTATCCGCGCATAAAGCCCGCCGTGATCGGCTATGAGGGCGAATTCATAATGAGCCCCCGCCTTGACGACCTTGAATGCGCTTGGTCCGGGCTCAAGGCGTTCCTCGCCGCGAAAAAGCCCGAGAGCGGCGTCAACATGCTCTGCGTGTTCGATAACGAGGAGGTCGGCTCCGGCACGAAGCAGGGCGCCGATTCCACGTTCCTTTACGACGTGATGCAGCGCATCGCGATCGCGCTGGGTATCAGCGCGGAGGACGCTCACCGCGCCGCCGCCGCTTCGTTCATGCTCTCGGCGGACAACGCCCACGCGGTGCATCCCAATCACCCCGAAAAGACCGACGCGGAGAACTGCGTCTTTATGAACGAGGGCATAGTCATCAAGTTCAACGCGAACCAGCGCTACACCACCGACGGCGTATCCGCGGCGTTCTTCCACAAGCTCCTTAAGGACAACGGCATACCCTTCCAGCATTTCGCCAACCGTTCCGACGTTCCCGGCGGCGGCACGCTCGGCAATATCTCCGGCTCGCACGTGTCGATCAACACGCTCGACATCGGCCTTGCACAGCTCGCCATACACTCCCCGTGCGAAACGGCGGGCGCAAGGGACCTCGATTACATGGTCTCCGGCATGGAGGCGTTCTACAACGCGCGGGTCAGGCTCGGAGAAGACGGAGAATATCTGTTCTGACGAACGAACGTTGAAAAAGCCGCTTTGCATTAAGCAAAGCGGCTTTTATCGTGAGCCGTTATTCGATTACCTCGGGGATCACTTCGGGCTCTGCGGCGGCCATGACCTCGTCATGGTAGCCGGCTTCGGTAAGGTTGATGTAGGGGTTGGACCAGAACGCGCCGGTGATACCGAAGGTGATTATGTTCAGGAGGTTCCAGCCGAGGAACGAGAGCCTTAACATGAAGTACTCGCCCTTATGACCGGTCATGGTCCTCCAGGACTTTTTGATCGCCTCCATGGGCTTGATCGAATCGTCCTCGGCGAGCAGGTAGGGCACGCGGGAGAGACCGAACTGTATGATCAGCGTGGGGACCAGCGCCGCCGCGACGAGTATAAGCATGTAGAGCGTGTAGAGTATCACGAACGCCCACACGGGCAGCTTGGAGAGAAGGAATGCGAGCGCGATCGAAAGAAGCGTGCCGGGGATAATGATGACGAGCGCCGCCAACCCGGAGAACAGGGTGAAGAGCGCCATACCGCCGACGTTCCTGAAATAAACGTTCTTTTTGAAGCCGGAGAAGATATCCTTTATCCCGTAGCCTTCGCCGCGCATCGCCCTCAAGCCGACGTTCGCGGAGCCGACGGAGATGATGTTGGTGCCGAATATCGAAACGATCAGCGCAAGGCCGCAGACAATGAGCGACACAAGGCAGATGATCAGTGCGAGCGCGACGCCCGCCTCGGCGGACATTCCGTTGTCGCGCAGGACCCCCGAAAAGCCGGAGCTTAACGAGCTCCCGCCGGAGGAGAACCCCGCGACTGCGCCGGTGATGCCCGCAATTATCGCATAGATGCCGACGAGCAGCCAGTATCTTCCGAGGAAGACCTGCTTAGCTTTATTTTTGAGTTGTACTCTGTCCATATGAATACCGTTCCTTTCTCGGCAGATGACGCCGTAATGATCATGAATATAATACCATAATAAGGTAAAGATTCAATCATGATCGTGTAAAATCCGGGTAAAATCGATCAGGCGCCGATAATATCGTCAACGTCGATCGTGCCGTCCTCCAGCGTGCGGTAGGTGCGCCTCTGGGCGACGAGCTCATGATGATAGCCGCCGTGCGCGATGTGCATATAGGGGAAGGCGTAGAACACGCCGACCGCGCCGCAGGTGACCGCCGCGAGGAGTATCCAGCCGATGAACGAAAGCTCGAAAACGAAGAGCTCCCACTTGTGACCGCCCATCATGTCCCAGGATTTGCCGAGCGCCTCTCCCACGGAGATATCGTCGTCCTCCGCAAGTATGTAGGGGACCTGCGAAAGCCCGAGGCCCACGATTATGCCGGGCACTATGAAGCACGCCGCGGCGAGGGAGGTGAACAGCGTGTAAAGCGCCATTGCGCCGACCACGCGCCAGTAGCGGGCGGGCTTGAAGCCGAAGAGGATATCGCCGAAGCCCGTTTCGTTGCCGCGGTATGCGTCAAGGGAGATCCTCGCGCCGGCGACCGCCACGGGATTCGCCGCGAAAATGCAGAACGCAAGGCCCAGGCCGGACAGTATGAGCGATACAACGAACAGTATCCCGAACGACACTATGCCGGAGCCGGTCGAGCCCATAACGTTCACGCAGTCGATAAGCGCGTCGGATACGCTGGACGCGTCGGAGCCGAAGCCCGCGGAAAGCCTCGTGATAACGGTGATTATCGCGAAAATGCCCACGAACAGCCAGTACCGGCCGGTAAACGCCCCTTTCGCCCTTTCTTTAATAGAAGCCGTGTTCATGATAAACGCTTAAAGCTCCTTCCTTAAAAACGGATATATTCAAATCATTATACACCATTCCGACGAAAATTTCACCACCTGACCGCATTTTTTTGAAAAAAACCCCGGATCGGCCGAAATATATCTTAAAAAGGGCTTGCATTTTTGGAGAAACCGAGTATAATACTCTTTGCGAAACGAAATGCACCTTTAGCTCAGTTGGTAGAGCACCTGACTCTTAATCAGGGTGTCCAGG
>CAMZAY010000221.1 GCA_947304365.1 uncultured Clostridia bacterium
CGCTCCGCGACCTCCTTAAGCGGAACGTGGCCGTCCCTGCCGTTTTCTGCCAGATCGAGCATCACTCTCAACGCGTAGCGTCCTTTTGTCGAAATCATACGCACGCCTCCTCTCATTTACCTATTGTACCACAGGGCAAATAGGCAATTCAAGAAAAATTCAAGAAAAAGTTTTAATTACCTATTGACTTGGTAGGTGAAACGTATTATAATAGGCTCACCGCATAAAGAAAGGATGGTCGTATGAAAATATACGCAGACAACGCGGCAACAACTAAATTAAGCAAAAAAGCGCTTGAGGCGATGCTTCCCTTCCTCACCGAATACTACGGGAACCCTTCCAGCCTCTACACGTCCGGCCAGCTCGCGCGAGAGGCGGTCGAAAAAGCGCGTGAAACAGTCGCCCGATGTATCGGGGCGGCGCCGCGTGAGATTTATTTTACTTCCGGAGGGTCCGAAGCCGACAACCAGGCGATACTCTCCGCCGCCGAACTCGGCAAAAAGGCCGGTAAAACGCACATCGTGTCCGATACAATCGAGCACCACGCGGTCCTGCACACACTTAAAAAGCTCGAAAAGCAGGGCTTCGAGGTGACTTACCTTCCCGCTCACGAAAACGGTATCGTGCGCGTCGAAGAGCTCGAAGCCGCACTCCGCGACGACACCTGCCTTGTCACAATAATGTACGCCAACAACGAGATCGGCACGCTTCAACCGATCAAGGAGATCGGCGCCGTCTGCCGTTCCCGGGGAATTCTCTTCCACACCGACGCGGTTCAGGCTGTCGGCCACGTTCCGGTCGACGTGAATCTTGACAACGTAGACATGCTCTCCGCCTCGGCTCACAAATTCCACGGGCCCAAGGGCGTAGGCTTCCTCTACGTCAGGAAAGGAGTCAAGCTGCTTTCCTTTATAGAAGGCGGCGCTCAGGAACGCGGAAAAAGAGCCGGCACCGAAAACGTCGCGGGAATCTGCGGAACAGCCGTTGCGCTTGAGGAAGCGGTCGAAAACATGGCAGCGAACGCGCTCAAGCTGACCGCTCTTCGAGAGAGGCTTATAAAAGGTCTCGCGGAAATTCCCCACTCGGCGCTGAACGGCGACCCGCTTAAAAGGCTTCCCTCCAACGTCAGTTTCTGCTTCGAAGGAATCGAGGGCGAATCGCTCCTGCTCCTGCTCGACGACCGCGGCATTGAGGCGTCTTCCGGCTCCGCTTGTACTTCCGGCTCTCTCGACCCGAGCCACGTGCTTCTCGCGATAGGCCGCGTTCACGACGTCGCTCACGGCTCGCTCAGACTGACTCTGGGCGACGACGCCACCGAGGAGCAGGTCGATTACATAATCAAACAAACCGGCGAGGTCGTCTCGTACCTGCGAAGCTTTTCGCCCGTGTGGCGCAATCTCGTTTCCGGCAAGGCAGAGTTCATTCTTCTCTGACGCCCTCTTGACAATATCGAAAGGAGTTCAAAAATGGCACTTTACAGCGAAAAGGTGATGGATCATTTCCGCAACCCGCGCAACGTGGGCGTTATCGAAAACGACATTATTACCGACGTCAAGTTCGAGACCTTCGGCTGCGGCAGCGCGATCGCCTCCAGCTCGATGGCGACCGAGCTCATCAAGGGCAAGCCTGTCAGCGAGGCCCTCGCCCTCACGAACAAAGCCGTTGCCGAGGCGCTGGACGGCCTTCCCGACTACAAAATGCACTGTAGCGTGCTCGCGGAGGAAGCCATCAAAAACGCGCTCGACGATTACTATTCAAAACACCCCGAAAAAAAAGTATAATAACCTTGCGCCGGGAAAAGGAACCCCCGGTGCGTCAAGAACAGGAGAAAACACAATGAAAAACGTTTACAAAGGCACACTCGGACTCATCGGCAACACACCGCTTGTCGAAGTCACCAACATAGAATCCGAAAAATCGCTCGAAGCCACGCTTCTCGTCAAGCTCGAGTACTTCAACCCGGCCGGCTCCGTCAAGGACAGAATCGCGAAGGCGATGATCGAAGACGCAGAAGAAAAAGGTCTCCTCGGCCCCGGCTCCGTCATCATCGAGCCCACCTCCGGCAACACCGGCATCGGCCTCGCGTCAATCGCCGCCGCCAAGGGCTACCGCATCATCCTGACCATGCCCGAGACTATGAGCGTCGAGCGCCGCAACATTCTCAAGGCCTACGGCGCGGAAATCGTTTTGACCGAAGGCGCAAAGGGCATGAAGGGCGCCATCGCAAAGGCCGAAGAGCTCGCCGCCGAAATTCCCGGCAGCTTCATCCCCGGCCAGTTTGTGAACCCCGCCAACCCCGCGATCCACAGAGCCACAACCGGCCCCGAGATCTGGCGCGACACCGACGGCGAGGTCGACATTTTTGTAGCCGGAGTCGGCACCGACGGTACCCTCACCGGCGTCGGCGAGTACCTCAAGGAGCAAAAGCCCACCGTCCAAATCGTGGCAGTCGAGCCCGACAGTTCCCCCGTCCTCTCGACCGGCGTCGGCGGCCCCCACAAGATTCAGGGCATCGGCGCGGGCTTCGTTCCCAAGGTCCTCAACACGAGCATCTACGACGCGATCAAAAACGAAGACGCCTTCGCCGCCGCCAAGCTCCTCGCCCGCAAGGAAGGCATCTCTGTCGGCATTTCTTCCGGCGCTGCCCTTTCCGCGGCGATCGACCTCGCGTCGCGTCCCGAAAACCGCGGCAAAACGATCGTGGCGCTCCTCCCCGACAGCGGCGACCGCTACTACTCGACGCCTCTGTTCACGGAATAAGCGACCTATTTTTAGCCTATTTATAGACAACCCCGGAGGGGCGGACACTGATGCGTCCGCCCCTCCGGGGTTAATGCTTGAGCCGAAAATCGGCTCTTCTTTAAAGCGTCAAGCCCGAAGATATTTTTGCGTGCAACCGCAAGGTTCAAATCCCTCGACAAA
>CAMZAY010000222.1 GCA_947304365.1 uncultured Clostridia bacterium
ATGACCTTGTCGATCTGGCTGGTCTTGAGGTTCGCATCCCTCAGCGCCTGCTCCATGCATACGCGGGTCTTGTCGAGAAGGTCTGCGATGAGCTCCTCGAACTTCGCCCTGGTGATGTTCATATCGATGTGCTTGGGGCCGGTGGCGTCCGCGGTGATGAACGGCAGGTTGACGTTAGTGGTGAGCGTGGCGGAGAGCTCTATCTTCGCCTTCTCCGCGGCGTCCATAAGACGCTGCTTGGCGATACGGTCGTTGCGCAGATCGATGCCGTTGTTGCGCTTGAAGTCCTCCGCGATATAGTCCATGAGCCTCTTATCGAAATCGTCGCCGCCGAGGCGGTTGTTGCCGTTGGTGGCAAGCACTTCGAATACGCCGTCGCCGATATCGAGCAGGGATACATCGAAGGTACCGCCGCCGAGGTCGTAAACGAGGATCTTCTGCCTGTGCTCCTTATCCACGCCGTAGGCAAGGGAAGCGGCAGTCGGCTCGTTGATGATGCGCTTTACGTCAAGACCGGCGATACGGCCGGCGTCCTTTGTGGCCTGACGCTGCGAGTCGGAGAAGTAAGCGGGAACGGTGATGACCGCTTCGGTGACCTTCTCGCCGAGATAGGCCTCCGCGTCCTGCTTGAGCTTCTGAAGTATCATAGCGGAGATCTCCTGCGGGGTGTAGGTCTTACCCTCGATTGTGCGCCTGAAATCGGAGCCCATCTCACGTTTGATGGAAGAAACGGTGTTGTCGGGGTTGGTGATGGCCTGACGCTTTGCGACCTGACCTACCATACGCTCGCCGTTTTTGAATGCAACGACGGAAGGAGTGGTGTTGGCGCCCTCCGCGTTGGGGATTACCTTGGGCTGACCGCCCTCAAGTACTGCTACGCATGAATTGGTTGTACCCAAATCTATACCGATGATCTTAGACATAATATTTATCCTCCATTTGATAATATTCTTTATTTATATTTACCCGCGAGGGGGCTGATTTCATTCGTTGACCTTTACCATTGCGTAGCGGACGATCTTGCCCTTTACGCGGTAGCCCTTCTGCAGAACGGCTGTGATCTCGCCGGAGGGGACTCCCTCGACGTTATCCTTCATCACGGCGTCGTGCAGTTTGGGATCGAACTGACCGGAAGCCTCAAGCTCCTCCGCGCCGCATTTCGCGAGCGAATCGACGAACTGCCTTGCGATATTGCGTATGCCCGCGGCGAATGCGTCGTCCGGCGCGTTTTCAAGCGCTCTCTCGAAATTATCGAGCACGGGGAGGAGGTTCTTGACGGTCTCCCTCACGCCGTCGTCACGGCTGTCCGCGGCGATCTGCGCGTTGCGCTTGCGGTAATTCTCGAACTCCGCCTGCAGTCTTTGCGCCTGCTTGACGGCGTCGTCCCTGTCCTCGGTCAGCTTGTCGAGCTTTTCCTTCAGCGCCTTGACCTCCTCTGCGGTGAGCGTCAGCGCTTCGTACTGCTCTTTTGCCTCGTCCGCGCCGTCGGTATTCTCCGCGGGCGCTTCGTTCTCGGTAAGCTCGGGGAGCTCGGCCTCGTTCACGACCTGTTCTTTTTCCTTCTGTTCTGCCATCTTAGCTGCTTTCCTTTTCCCTTTTCTTGACATTTGCCATCACCTTATTTCAACAGCCTGCTCAAAATATCGCTCAGGCTGCTGCTCATGTATTTGAGCACCGCCATTACCTTGCCGTAATCCATCCTCGTCGGTCCGACGACGCCCATAGTACCTATGTTTTTGCCGCCCGCTTTATACGTTACGGTAACGACGGAGCAATCCTGCATATCGGGATTGTCGTTCTCCGTTCCGATCTTAACGCACATTTCGACGTCCGATGCGTCGGTAAGCACCTTCTGAAGGTAATCGCCCTTCTCTATCTCGGTAAGGAAGGTCCTCGCCTTGGTGGCGTCCGCATACTCGGGATAATCGAGTATGTTCGACGCGCCGACTACCTCGACGTCCGTCTCGGACATGCTCCTTTCGATATCCTCGAGCATCTCGCACACGGCGCCCGCCTGCTCGCCAACTTCGGACCTTATCATGGGGAGCACCGTTTCGATCGCCTCGCTGAGCTTATGCCCATCGAGCTTCTGGGTGATGAGCTTCGATATCTTCTCGATATCGTCGGGCGAAAGGCTCTCCGGGATATTGATCATGGCGTTCTTGGTGACGCCGGTGTTCGTAACGACCACCGCCATCGCCTTGCCGTCCGATACGGGGATCAGCGAAATGCGCTTGAGTTTCATGGACGAAAGCTGCGGCACGAGCACCATGGAGGTGTAATTCGTCATATCGGAGAGCACCTTCGCGGTCTGCCTTATGACCTCCCCCACCTCGTGCACCCTGGTGTCCAGGTGACGCTTTATGTAATCCGCCTCGTCGTCGGTGAGCTGCGCGCTGTCCATTATATGGTTGACGTAGAGCCTGTAAGCCTTTTCGGAGGGGACGCGCCCGGCGGAGGTGTGCGGCTGCTCAAGGAAGCCGAGCTCCGTAAGGTCGCTCATCTCGTTCCTGATGGTAGCCGGGGAAAGCCCCATGTCGCTGCGCTTCGATACCGTCCTTGAGCCGACAGGCGCGGCGGTCATGATATAGTCGTCGACTATCGCCTGCAGGATACGCATCTTGCGGATATCGAGCAGCCCGGTGTTATCGCTCATGCACTGTCACTCCTTTCACGGTCTCGTCTTGTTGTTAGCACTCACGCCCTTCGAGTGCTAACAGTATGATAACACTCCCGAACTATTATGTCAACGGTTTTCATGATCGATTCGGAATATATTTTTGACAAATGCCTCCGGCAGCACGAAACGCGCGCTGAAAAGGCTTCCTATAAAAGGAAGCCTTTTGGTTGGTCGTATGCCAACTATTCAGCCTTCCCCACAGGGGAAGGGGGACCGCGAGGAACGAGCGGTGGATG
>CAMZAY010000223.1 GCA_947304365.1 uncultured Clostridia bacterium
TGCGACATCACCGGTTTTCAAGACCGGCGCCTTAAACCACTCGGCCATCTCTCCACGCCGAGCGACCCGTCAGGGACGACCCTTTTGCTGTGCAACAAGCGAATTATATCAAAAGCGTTTTTAGTTGTCAACATTATTTTGGATGCTCCGATTATATAATTTTATTCTGTTAGGCCTCTAATTATGTTGAAATCCGAGATCATCTGTGATATAATGATTATATATAGGTTTTTTTGTAATGTCTTATCATCCACAGCGGGAAAGGATCGAACGATGAATTACGTGTATTCAATAATCATGGGCTGTCTGGCATTGGGCATACTTATCTATGCCGCCATCATAGCCATTACGGGATCGACCGAGCTTATCCCCCGCCACTACGCGGCCAGGGTCAGGAACAAGCAGATCTATGCGCGTCGCTTCGCGCTCCTGCTCGTGATCGTTTCCGCTGCGCCTATCATATCGGGCGTCGTCGGGCTGTTCAGCATACTCGCCGGCGTGATCATCCTTTTGCTCGGCGTCGCCGTTTGTCTTTACATCGGGGCGAGGGTGTTTACCGGCAAATGATCCATCGTTGCTTTACGGGCGGTTTCCGCCCGTTTTTTATTGCATTTTTAGCGTGATTGTGTTATAGTGTATTAGTAAGAATTTGTTTCGAGGTCAGAATATGAAGATTATCATTGCAGGCTACGGCAAAGTCGGTTCGGCGCTCACAAGGCAGCTCTCTGCCGAGGGGTACGATCTTACCATTATCGATTCGAGCAAGAAGAAGCTCGAATCCGGGCAGGAGCTTTATGACGTTTTGGGCGTGCACGGCAACTGCGCCACAATGGAGGTGCTTCGCGAGGCGGGCGTTATGAACGCCGATCTATTGATCGCGGCTACCAGCGCGGATGAGATCAACCTTCTCTGCTGCCTCACGGCGCATAATCTCAATAAAAACATACACACCATCGCAAGGATAAGGACGCCGGAATACAGCGAGCAGATCGTTATGATGCGCGATTCCCTGGGTCTTTCGCTCCTCATCAATCCCGAGAAGCAGGCCGCGCAGGAGATCGAGCGTCTTATCAAGTATCCCGGTTTTTCCAAGCGCGAAAAATTCGCTCACGGCAGGGTCGAGATCGCGGAGCTGCGCGTTACAGCCGACAGCCTTTTGAACGAGCTTCCCCTTATGCAGCTCGAGAGCGCTACGAAATGTCACTGCCTTGTATGCGCGGTTTTGCGTAACGGCGAAGCGATCATACCGAAGGGCAATTTCATTCTCAAGGATGGCGACAGGATCTTCGTCACCGCAACGACGAACGAACTTGCCCTGCTCCTTAAAAACCTCGGCATAGTCACGCACCGCGTCAAGCGCGTCATAATCTGCGGCGGCGGCAGGATAACCTATTACCTTGCCCAGATGCTCGAAAAGGGCAACACATCCGTGCAGATAATCGAACGGAGCCCCGAAAAATGTCTTGAACTTGCAGAGCTTTTGCCCAAGGCGAACATATTGAACGGCGACGTTTCGGATCTTTCCCTCTGGCAGAGCGAAAGGCTATCCTCCGACGACGCGATCGTTTCAATGACCGGCCTTGACGAGCTCAATATGATCGTGTCGCTCTTCGTAAAGAACAGCGGCGTAAACCAGGTCATCACAAAGCTCAGCCGTACCGAAAGCTCGCAGGTGCTCGACCATCTTTCCCTCGGGAGCGTTATATGCCCGAAGGATCTTTGCAGCAACACGATAGTCGGATACGTCCGCGGCATGAAGAACCAGACCGGCGCGTCGATCGCAGTGCACAGGATCGCCGATGGCAAATCGGAAGCGGCTGAATTCCACGTTACGAAGGAAACGGCGAACTGCGGCGTTCCCCTCCGCGAGATCAAGCTCAAAAAGGGTATGCTGATCGCGGCGATACTGCACCTTTCCCAGTGCGTTATACCGAACGGCGATTCGCGCTTCTATCCCGGCGATACCGTTATCGTCGTATCCAACTCCGAAACGGGAGTGTCTCGCCTGAACGATATTTTCGAATGAGGATGATGCCTTATGAACTTTAAAATGATAGGGCGAATAATATCGTTTATACTTATCGTGGAGGCCGCCTTCATGGTCCCCGCGATGCTGCTTTGCGCATTCGGCGGGCAGACGAGATCCGTTTTTGCATTCCTCATATCGATCGGGATCATACTCGCCGTATCAGGCCTGCTTCAGCTTCTTACCAGGAAGGCCGCAAAGGGCTTCTATTCGCGCGACGGCCTTGTATGCGTCGGCTTCTCATGGCTCACCATGAGCCTGTTCGGCGCCCTGCCCTTCGTCATCTCGCGCGAGATACCGAATTACATCGACGCTTTGTTTGAGATCGCATCGGGCTTCTCCACGACCGGCGCATCGATACTGAACGACGTGGAAGCCCTCTCCAAAGGCATGCTCCTTTGGAGAAGCACAAGCCATTGGCTGGGCGGCATGGGCGTGCTCGTGTTCCTTCTCGCCGTGGTCCCGATCAGCGGCAGGAACGACGGGTTTACGATGCATCTTCTGCGTGCGGAGAGCCCCGGCCCGGACGTCGGCAAGCTCGTTCCCAGAATGAAGCAGACCGCGATAATCCTCTACGGATTATACATACTGCTTACTGTACTTGATTTCATATTCCTCGTGATAGGCAAAATGCCCGTGTTCGACGCGGTTTGTATCGCGATAGGCACCGCCGGCACCGGAGGATTCGGCGTGCTGAATTCCAGCATCGGCGGATACTCCCCCTATATCCAGGTGGTCTGTACCGTGTTCATGTTCCTGTTCGGCGTGAACTTCACCTGCTATTATCTCCTGTTCTGCGGCAAGATCAAAAACGTGCTTAAGGACGAGGAGCTGAGGTGGTATCTTGGCACTGCGTTCGTCGCGATCACGGCGATCACCGTAACGCTGCT
>CAMZAY010000224.1 GCA_947304365.1 uncultured Clostridia bacterium
TAAACGCAGGCGTTTTCGATATACGCATTCGCGTTCGATATTCGCCCGAAGGCGCATGAAGCCACCCTCATCCACCGCCCGGTGGTTACGGCTCCAACCAAAAGACTTCCCTCATCCCGCGTTCCTGATAAGGAAGTATACGCGCGGGCACGCAAGTCTTGCGACCAACGGGAGCCGCGCGGGTCAGCGCGCTTCCCCCTCGAGGGGGGAGTGGTTTTGAGCGGCAGCGAAAAACCAAGAGGGGGGTCATCCGCTTTAGCGGATCATATTCCCCGAAACAACAGAACAAAAGCATGGCTCGGAGTATAATCTCTGACCATGCTTTTTCGTATAAGTTGCTGCGGAATTGACTCGCAGGTGCACTTCCTCGGTGTTGCGTGATCGCGGTTCCCCCCTCGCCGGTCGCAGACGCTCCCGGCGGGGCGCTCGCTAAAATCGTAACACCGTTACGATTTTTTAACGCTCTCGCTATCGCGGCGCGTACGCTCGTTCGGCTCGAAAAAAACATTTTTCGGCCACACTCGCGGGCTCGCTTTGCTCGCCCGGGACTTCCTTGTGCGGAAGTCCCTATGGGGAAGCCTTTTATTCATTATTTGTTTGTATGGACTTTTTAATCGATCCCGAGCGCCATTCTGAGTATAATGAGCGCGTCGTCGGAACCGACGGAGCCGTCGGAATTGACGTCGGCGTGAGCGAGGCTCGCTTCGTCAAGCGAGATGATATCGAGGGAATACCTCAGCACGAGGAGCGCGTCTGAGGCGGAAACGCAATGATCCATATCGACGTCGCCGGGGGCGTAGGGCTGCGTCAGATCATAGGCGTACAGCGTGATAAAGCCGTTCTGCGCGTCGTCGGTATGGGAGCCCGGGGTTATGACAAGGTAGAAATCGGAATCCTCATAGGAGTCGAGCGTCAGGTCCCCGTAAGGCGCGGAATACGAGCCGCCCGAATAGCTCCACAGGCTGAAGAACTGATCGTAAATGCAGAGGCAGGCGTTCGAGGCGTGCATACCGTCGGCGTCCGAGGCGGAGGCGACAAAGCGCACACTCTGTCCGCAGCTCATATGAACGCGGTAAATGACGGCGTACGAATACGTCCAGCCCTCGGAAACGATGTAATCGTCGGGATCGGGTTGGGGATCGTTCCCGCAGCCGGGAGTGTGTATGAAGCGCTTAAGAATAACGGGCTCCGCGCCGCAGAGCGGGCCGATGCCGACCTCCTCCGAATAGAAGGGGAGCGTAAGATCGATCGCCTCGAGCTGGGCGACGGTGGTGAAAAGCTCATCCTCGACGACCGTCACGAGGGCTTCGGCATACATATCGTCAAAGGAGGCGCTTATTACGGCGCTGCCGGGCGCGACGGGCGTAAGAGCACCGACCTGATCCACGGTGACGACGCCCTCGTCAGAGCTTGCCCATTCGAAGCCGGCGGGGGAGATGAGCTCCCCGTCGAAGAATACGCGCAGCCTTTCGCCGGAGCTGGTGCTGAACATTGGGAGCGTCATAACGGAGGGGAACAGCTCAAGCTCATCCGCCTCCGCGGGGGCGGCGGATGCCGGAACCGCCTCAAATGAAGCGGAAGCGGCGGCGCACGAGAACAAAAGCGCCGCGGCGATCAGTAGCGAAAACAGCTTTTTCATACGGGACCTCGTTTTTTTCTTTTATTGTATACTTTTTGCGAATAAAAATCAAGACGGAACAGGGGCGTAATCGATATCTGTTTTTCCGTTTATTGCGCCGGGGGCCTATACAATCGGCGCTTTTTGTGGTATAATGTTACAGTTAAATCCGGCACAGCGCCGCAGAAAGGAAGAATCAATATGGCACAGCAAAAGAAGATCCCCAAGCGTTCCGAAGTGGAAAAGAAATACACATGGGCAACCGAAGACCTGTACGCGACCGACGCTCTCTGGGAGGAGGCGCTTGAAGCGGCAAAGGTCTATCCCGAAAAGCTCGCCGCGTTCCGCGGGAAGCTCTCCGATCCCGACTGCCTTTACGACTACCTTGTGCTCTGCGACGAGATACAGATAAAGGTGGAGCGCCTCGGCAACTACGCCATGCGCAAGTCGGACGAGGATACCGCCAATTCATTCTATCAGGGCATGAAGGGCAAGATCATGAATCTTTACGTCGCGATCGGCTCCGCGGATTCGTTCTCCACGCCGGAGATAATCTCCATACCCGATGAGAAGATCGACGAGTTTTACGCCAAAAAGCCCGAGCTCAAGCTCTATGAAAGGAAGCTGTCGAAGATCCGCCGCTTCAAGCCGCACACCCTTTCCGACGCGGAGGAGAGGATACTCGCTCTCTCCGGTCAGGTGACCTCCGCCCCCGGCGAGACCGCTTCCGCTTTCCGCAACGCGGATATCAAGTTCCCCTCCATAAAGGACGCGGACGGGAACGAGCTCGTCGTTACACAGGGCTCCTACATACCCCTTATGGAGAATCCCGATCAGAACGTGCGTAAAGCCGCGTTCGAGAGCCTGTATCACACCTTCGCTTCCTTCAAGAACACCTCCGCGGCGTTCCTCGATTCGCAGGTGAAGGGGCTCATATTCAACGCCCGCGCAAGGAATTACGCCTCCACGCTCGAGGCGGCGCTCGACCGCACCGAGGTCCCCGTTTCGGTCTATCACAACCTGATCGACTCCGTCCACGCCAATATCGGATATCTCCATAAGTACGTCGAGTTAAGGAAAAAGCTGATGGGCGCGGACGAGCTCCATATGTACGACCTCTACACTCCCATCGTGGGCGACGCCGATAAGGAGATCCCCTATGAAGAGGCGCAGCAGATCATTCTGAAGGCGCTCGCACCCCTTGGCGAGGAGTATGTTTCGATACTCAAGGAGGGCTTTGAGAACCGCTGGATCGACGTTTACGAGAACGAGGGCAAGCGCGGCGGCGCGTACT
>CAMZAY010000225.1 GCA_947304365.1 uncultured Clostridia bacterium
TACGTTGATTTTTTTCAGGCTGAAAACCTGCATCTCCTTAAGTGAATGCACCCTTGCGAGTGCCTTTATCATGTCGGTTTCAGTGCTTTTTGAAGAGCACGACGCCCGCGCCGCAGAGGATGGCGGCAACGCCGATCACGGCAAGGCTCACAGCGCCGGTATCGGGCGGGTTGACGGGATCGGTGGGATCGGTGGGTTCGGTGGGCTCGGTGGGTTCGGGCTCATCGCCGCCCTCGCCGCCGAACTCGAAAGCGGAGGAGGTGCGTACGGGCTCGGAGCCTGCGACGAACACGCCGGGGGTGAGCGCATCGGCGATCTCGTCATCGGTGAAGCCGAAGAAGCCCATATAGGTGTTATACGCAAGCTCGAGCGCGTCGAACGCGTCGCCCTCGGTCACAACGTTTTCCTCATTGCCGACCTCGGTATAGGAGACGCCCCTTGTAACGCTCCTCATATAGTCGTGACCGTTGAGGCAGACGTAATAGTGATCGAAAACGCCGTTCTCGGCATAGAACTTCATACCGCGGAGCTGTACGTTGAATATGTCCTTGAAGTAAATGTAGTAAGCGCCGTCTTCCTCAACGGCGAGCTTGCCGCAGGAGAAATGCGCGGGCACGTCGTACTGTCCGACAGTGACGGTGCTGTTTGCGGTGATCTTGTCCGCCTCCGCGATGCCGCGGACGATGATCTGCATCTCGGAACCAAGCTGCGCGTAGACGACCAGCTCATCGCCCTCTATCGCGGCGTTGGCGTAGCCGGGGAGAGGATAGCAGATGCCGATATCGAAATCGCAGTCGGAATTGGGTTCGCAGCCGAAAGCCATAACGAGCTCGTTAAGCTCAAGCCCGTCGAAGGAGAAGCGCACTTCTATCGAATTGAGCGCCTCCTCGTCAAAGCCCTCGAGCGAAGCGGGCACGGCGATCTCGCAGGAGAAGGTGACGTCCTCGCCGGGCTCGACCGCGTGATCGCTCTCCATGTACGTCCAGGAGTACTCCTCCTCGCCCCATTCATTCTCGGTAATGACGGGGTCGTTCTCGACACGCTTTACCTCAACGGGGAAAAGCGCATCCTCGGTAAGTGTGATCTCGGGCAGGCCGGGATCGGTCTCGAAGCCGGTGAACGCGAATACGGGCAGAGCCGTGAGCACGAGCAGCGCGGCAGCGGTGATTGCAATGATCTTTTTCATAGTTTATCCCCCTTAATAATTATTTGCTTTTCTTTGTGCGGATGGCGTTGCCCTCCGCCGTTTTGAACCTGAAGCCGGGGCGGATCGCCTTCTTGGGGCAGGATGCGGCGCAGGTGCCGCAGCGTATGCACTCAAGACTGTTGGGATCCCTGACCGGGTCGACGCCCATCGGGCACGCGTGCGCGCACGCCGCGCAGCCCTTCGCTCGGTTGCAGGAGGCGTCGTCAATGCCGTATCTGTAAAGCGAGACCTTGTTGAAGAACGAGTAGATCGCGCCGAGCGGACAGATATAGCGGCAGAACGGCCTGTAAAGGAATATCGAAATAACGACGAGTGACGCGAGTATGCACAGCTTGAGGAGCGTCAGGCTGCCCGCCGCGTCCGCAAGCGACTTGTTCATGCTCATAAGCGGTATGCCGCCGAGGAGCATGCCCGAGGGGCATACGTATTTGCAGAACCATGGATCCGCCTTTACCATAAGCGGCAGGAATATGACCATAACGATCAGGAAGGCGTACTTTGCATAGCGGAGGTATTTATCGAGCCCCAGGAAGAAGCGGACCGCCTTCGGATGCTTGGAATTGGCTATGCGCATCTCGTCCCTGGGGAGCCTGAGCTTCTTTACGGGGATCTTGTAAATGAGATCCTGCACCCAGCCGAACGGGCACAGGAGCCCGCAGACGAGCCTTCCGCAGACGGCGCCGATCAGCATCATAAGCCCGATCACGTAGAACGCGAACCAGTACTTGGGGACCTTAACGTAGGTGCCGGTCTTTGGATCGACCCAGGATTTGGCCGCGTCGAAATCATTGAATATCGCCTGGAGCGAGCCGATGGGACATGCGCCCCACGCGCCCGGGCAGGAATAGCAGTTCATGCCGGGAACGCACAGGTATTTGAGCTTGCCCTGATAGATCGTCCCCTTGAACCAGCCCACCATAAAGCTGTTCGTGAGCATGAAGAAGCAGCTCTGCGTGATGAGCTTCGTGCGCTGCCACGCCTTATTGCCCCATTCGCGGATGCGGAAGCGCCTTTTTACGGCAAGCACGATGAACACGGCGATTACCGCGGCTATCACGGCGAACGACGCGATTATCGCGGCTATCGTCACAGGGTCGGAAAGGGCGCTCTCTTCAATGCCGAAAAGCCAAAGGATCACGTTTTTCATAACAGCCCCCTTTCCCGCATCAGCCGAGGCCTATGCATTCCATGCAGATAGCGGCGGCCTTCCTCAAAACGGTAAGGACCTCCTTATCGAGAATGCCTGTCACAATGAACGCGAGCGCGCATACTATGAGCGCGGCGGGGATCAGATAGCGTGACGTTTTCGATTCTTTCTTCATATCAGCCTCCGTCTGCTCCTGCTCACAGCATACCGTTTATGATGGCGCACCATTCATCATAGGACTTTGCGCCGTTCACGCATTTCACAAAATGTCCGTCCTGATCGACGAATACCGTCGTCGGCAGCGCGGCGGAGGAAAGATATCCGCCGAACGCCTGCTTCATCGAATTGTTGTAACGCAGTGCGGGAAGCGTTATCCCGTTTGCGTTCATGATGCTTACAGCGGTGTTTATCGCCCCGGAATCGCCGGAATCATACAGCACGGTGATCACCTGGAGCTTGGAATAATTATTCGAGAGCCTTTGGAGATTGGGAAGCTCCTCGATACAGGGGCCGCACCAGGTCGCCCAGAAGTTGATCATTGTGAGCTTC
>CAMZAY010000226.1 GCA_947304365.1 uncultured Clostridia bacterium
TGAACCGGATATGGGGATTCGACTCCTACGTTGAGACCCGCGCGACGGACGATACGGTAAGAAGGCTCCGGCAGAAGCTTGAGGGGAGCGGCGTCAGGATCGCCGCGGTCTGGGGCTATGGGTTCCGGTTGGAGATGGAATAATGAAGAAACGGCGTCTTAAAACCAAACTGCTCATAACGCTCGTCGGCGTAACATGCGCGGCGCTCGTTACAGTTGCGCTCGCCTTCAACCTGTCGGTGCGCGGCTACATAAACGCCCGCGTCAATTCGCAGCTCGATACCATTTCGTCCTCCGTATTTGACGTGCGAAAGGACGGTCATGGGAGCTGGTCCTTTGACGACCGGCCCGACAGAGTGACCGGCGCCCGCGGCAACGCCGTTATATTGAGCTCCGAGGGCGAGCTCATTGTCGTGCTGCGCGGCGACGAGGACACCGCGGAGTATATTGCCGAGAGCTACAGCTCCGGCAAGCTGACAGCCGGCGGGAAATACACCACGCTTAAGACCGACGACGGAACCTATGCCGTGACGCTTTCGGAGGATCCCGTAATCAAGAACGCGTACATCGCCTCGTTCATAGACATCACCGCGATCACGGGGCTTGCCTCGCGCATGAACGTCATACTCATTATAGTTATCGCGGCGGCGATAATACTCTGCGTAATACTTAGCCGCGTGTTTGCAAAACAGCTGGCAAAGCCCGTGCAGAGCCTTTCGGAGTATGCTCACGATATCGGCGAAGGCGATCTTGAGCCGAGAGAGCTTGATTTCAAGGAGGCGGAATTCTCCGGCCTTGCGGATTCCATGAACCGCATGGCGGCGGCCTTGAAGGAATCGAAGAGCAGGCAGGAGGTGTTCTTCCAGAACGTATCGCACGAGCTGCGCACGCCTTTGACCTCTATCCGCGGGAATGCCGAGGGCATTGTCTGCGGAGTGATGGAGCCCAAAGCCGCCGGGCAGACGATCATCCGCGAATCGGACAGGCTCACCTCCATGGTGGAGGATATCCTTTATATCTCGCGCATGGAGAGAACGGGCGGCGCGGAGAACGCCGAGCCCATCGACATAAGGGACGTGCTTTCCCTCTGCGTTTCGGAGCAGCGTGCGGATGCGGAAAGCCGGGGGCTAAGCTTTGAATTCGACTTTGACGATGAGCCCGCAATGGTCCGCATACCCGAAAAGGACGCCGAGCGCATATTCGGCAACATCATCTCAAACGCGATACGGTATGCGAAGGATACGATAGGCCTTTCCTGCCGCAATACCGGCGATACCGTAGCGATAAGCATACGCGACGACGGCCCCGGCATACCAGAAAAGGACCTGCCGCACATATTCGAGCGCTTCTACAAGGGCGAGGGCGGCAAGCACGGGATAGGCCTTTCGATTGCGAAGGAGGCTTCGGAGGCGTACGGCGGGCGCCTGACCGCCGCGAACGATCCCGGCGCTGCGTTCACAGCGGTATTCCCTAAAAAGTAAAGCGATACAGGATAATTGAGCCTTGGCGGAAAGGGTGCATATCATTAAGTGAATGCGCCCGAAACACCGGGGCTTTTTTCGTATGTTTTGCGTATTTTTCGCCGCTCTTTTTCGGAGATGTGCCGGCGCGGATCGTCTATAATGGGCTCAAGAAAAGAAACAGGAGGCGTTTAAAATGAAAACCGGAAAAAACAAGATACTTCCCATACTGCTCGCGCTGGCGGTAATGCTCTCCATGCTGATGCTCACCGCCTGCAGCGCAGCCGCGGGGAACACCGCTCTTTCCCGGACGGCGCAGCTCACATCGGCGGGCGGCGCGGCCTCGGCGGTAACGTCTGCGGGTTCCTCCGATACAAGCGCGATCGCCGAAGACGCTTTCTCAAAGAGAGACCTTTCGGGCGAGTACGACGCCGATGAAGCGGTCGAGATAGATCTTAACAGTTACAGCGGCTCCGACCTGGTCATATCGGAAGCCGGGACCTATATACTGACCGGCGCTCTCGAAAACGGCAGCGTGACAGTCGACGCGTCGAGCGAGGACAAGGTGCAGCTCGTGCTGAACGGGGCCTGCATCAGCTCCGATACCTACGCCGCGATATACGTCAAGCAGGCGGACAAGGTCTTCATCACCCTGGCGGAGGGGACTGAGAATACCCTCTCAAACGACGGTTCGTTCGTACAGAAGGATGACGCCAACGTCGACGGCGTGATCTTCTCCAAGGACGATCTTACGATCAACGGCACGGGCACGCTCACGATCGTATCCCCCGCCGGGCACGGAGTCGTCTGCAAGGATGAGCTCGTCATAACCGGCGGCGCGATCACGGTAACGGCGGGAGCCCACGCGATACAGGCAAAGGACAGCATCGCGATCTCGGACGGCAGCATCACGCTCATGGCAGGCAAGGACGGCTTGCACGCCGAAAACGACGAGGACGACGCCCTCGGCACGATCCTTATAACCGGCGGCAGCTTCACGATAAAGGTCGGCGACGACGGTATCCATGCGGAGTCCCTTCTCAGGATAGACGGAGGCGATCTCGATATCACCGCGGCGGAGGGGCTTGAAGCGACCTATGTGCTGATAAACGACGGCGATATCACGATATCCGCCTCGGACGACGGCATAAACGCGGCGAGAAAGTCGACCGCATACACTCCCACGTTCGAGATCAACGGCGGCGGCCTTGATATCTCCATGGGGCAGGGCGATACCGACGGCATAGACGCCAACGGCGATCTGATCATCACGGGCGGCACGATCAACGTCACCGGCAATTCCGCCTTCGATTACGACGGTTCCGTGACCTGGACCGGCGGGACCGTGACCGTGAACGGTCAGCAGCAGACGAGCATCACCAACCAGATGATGGGCGGCCCCGGCGGCATGGGCGGTCAGCCCGGCTTCGGCGGAA
>CAMZAY010000227.1 GCA_947304365.1 uncultured Clostridia bacterium
AATGATAGTCAGATCGATCGATACGGGCTCGGTCTGGGGGCTCTTGATCGTAAGCCTCGCCGCGCCCTTCTTCCCGGCGGTCTTTATGAAGGCGCCGCCCATTCCGCCCTCAAGCGTAATGATATCGGGCCCGATGAGCTCGGCTTCGCCGTCAAGCTCGAGCTTCACCGCAAGCTGCGCGTAGCTTGCCAGATTGCCGTTTGCATCCAATACCCTCAAACGCAGCGCCGCCATGTCGTAGATATCGCCCTCGTGAAGCAGGGAGGAGGATAGCTTCGCCTCTATATGAAGGTCCTTTGACGGGGTGAGCGTCCTTTCCGCGACGACCTTGCCGTCCTTCTTAGCGGCGAAACGCCATACCTTCACCTCGCCGCCCCAGTTGCCTATGTACTGCCCGTAAAGCCGCATGCCGTCCTCGTACTTCAAATGATGGAACAGCACGCATTCCGCCATCTTGAGCTTGTATTTAAGGGGCAGCTCGTCCATGCCGTACTTCGCCGCGGCAAGCAGGCTCTCATGCACAAGGCGTTCCTTCCTGCCCGTCATGCCCTCCTCGGTCTTCAAAAGCTCTCCCACAAGGTCGGAGACCTGTATCGGGGGATGGGGGAGCCCCGCCTTTCCGGGACGGAACACGGTGACGAATTTGCCGTTTTTGTAAAGCTCCACCTCGTCCGCGTTAGTGAACAAATAGATCTCGCCGAGGCTGCTCGCGTTGTAATCGCCTATGTCCATCGTCGTGCCTATCTCAAGCACGGGCGTTTGCTCGCCCTGGCTCGCATATAGCGCGGCGGAGAGCGTGGGGTTTCGGAAGGCGTCCATCACCCCGTGGGAGCAGATGCGGTAGCCGGGGCCGAAATCCTTATGCGTGGCGTAGTCGAACATGCACCAGCCGAAGCAGCCGGCGTGCTCGCCCGATGAATACGCCGCGTCGAGCACCCTCGCATGGCGGAGGGCGTTCTCCTGCCTGCGCACGGAATTGTCGAACGCCTTGGTCGGGAACATATGCCCGTTATGCTCGGATATGAGGAGCGCCTTTCCCATATCGGGCGTGACGTCCTTCTTCCTTCGGCAGCCCGCGCCCAGCCCGTGGTGCGAAAAATCGTTGTATGCGTAAACGTCCTCAAGAAGGCTCGACTTCTGTATGCATCTTACGCCGCTCGTCGAGCGCGAATCGAGCTCGTGCGCGGCGGCGTTGGTCCTTCTGTAAAAATCGTCGTCGTCCGCGCTCTCGTTTATGCGGACGCCCCAAAGTATTATCGAAGGGTGATTGCGGTATTGCAGCACCATTTCGCGCACGTTTTCGATCGAGCGCTGCTTCCAGGCCTCGTCCCCGATGTGCTGCCAGCCGGGTATCTCGGTAAATACGAGGAGCCCCAGCTCGTCGCATGCGTCGATAAAGCTTTGGCTCTGGGGATAATGGCTCGTGCGGACGGCGTTGAGGGAGAGCTCCTCCTTCATTATGCGCGCGTCCTCATACTGGAGGGACTTCGGCGCGGCATAGCCTATGTAGGGCCAGCACTGATGCCTGTCGAGCCCGCGCATGAAATACTTTTTGCCGTTGAGATACAGCCCGTCCGCCCTGAAATCGGCGGTGCGGAAGCCGAACCGGTCAACGCGGGAGTCGACGATGCGCCCGTCCGCTGAAACGAGCTCGGTCTTAAGGGTGTAGAGCTTCGGCGCTTCCGGCGACCATGCCTCGAAGGAGCCCTTTTCGAGCTTCTCGCGGTACTCCGCCGCCTTCCCGCCGAAGGAAAGGAGCTTCGTATCGCCGTCCCAAACGGTGCAGCGCAGCTCGCCGTATTCGCCGTCGGCGGTAATGGAAACGCTCAGATTCCCCTCGTGATCGGCGGTCACGTAAACGTCGCCGATAAGGCTTTCGGCCTTTTCCTCAAGCCAGGCCTCGCGGTAGAGGCCGCCGTAGCCCAGGTAATCCATCACGTTGCCGAAGGGCGGCACGTCGCTCCGCTCGGTGGTATCGAGACGCACGGCGATAAGGTTCTCACCCGGTTTTATGAACGGGGTGATCTCGGCGCGGTAAGCCGTGTAGCCGCAGTAATGCGAGCCGACCTCGCGCCCGTTCACGAAAAGCGTCATAACGTGCGCCGCGCCGTCAAAGCGGAGGAACACCCTCTTTGCGGCGGGATCGGGCGAAATGACCCTGCGATAGCCGAAAATGCCGGTGTAATCCGAAGGATCGGCGTAATGGAGCGGCGAATAAGCGACCGTGTGCGGGAGCCGCGCCGCCGACGCATCGGGGCAGGGCTCGCCCCTGAAGAACCCCTCCGAGGGGGATTTGACGAATTCCCAATCGCTGCAGATGCTTTTCATGTTCCCGTAAGCCGCTTAATAAGGCGGTCCTTCCCGTTTTTTTGAGCCGTTGACAGTATTCTGAATCGTATCGGGACGGGCTTCGTCCCATACTGAAATTATAACCGCCGAAAGGGGTTTTTGTCAATCATGAAGGTAAGCGGGCAAAATGGGCTGAAAATCCCTCCAAAACCACAAAATATTAACAAAAAAACCAAAAAAGGGCTTAAAATCCCGAAGGATTTATGATACAATAAAATTAGCGGATCATGTGCCCGCTTATTAGGCATGTCCGCTTGCGTATCAACGATAAATACCAAGGGAAGGGGGGACCGTTATGAAGCGTTTTGCGGCATTTGCGGCGGCGCTCGTCATACTGATCTCGTGCGTAAGCGCGGGCGTTCCTTCCCATGCTTACGGGCAGGAGGCGCAAAATGCGCTTCCCTCCGTGACCCGCAGTATTGGCGTCAATGCGTCGCCCGTTTATAATCCGAGCTCCTATTACGCATCGAGCGTTTATTACTCCAATCTCAAGGAGGTCGTGCTTTCCGGCAATCACCGTCTTGATATCGTCAACG
>CAMZAY010000228.1 GCA_947304365.1 uncultured Clostridia bacterium
CGCCCTGCTTGTAGAAGCTTATGACGGCGTCCTCGGGCAGATCCTCGATAAGCTCCACCTTATAGGGCTCGCCGCGCTCCGCCATGAACTTGATGGCCTCCTCGCGGGGGAGCTCGAAACGCTCGAGCGGAAGCTTCTCCTCAACGATCTTCGCCATTTCCTTTTCGATAAGCGCGAGATCGTCCGGAGTGAAGGGCTCGTCAACGTCAAAATCGTAATAGAAGCCGTTGTCGATAGCGGGACCTATCGCAAGCTTCGCCTCGGGCCTGACCTTCTTGACCGCCTGCGCGAGCACGTGCGAACCGGTGTGACGCAGAGTCCATCTGCCGTCCTCATCGTTGAAGGTGAGCAGCTTCAAAGAACAGTCATGGTCGATCGGAGCAAAGGCGTCATGCCTTTCGCCGTCGATCTCGGCGGCAAGCACGGCCTTCCTTAAACGGGGGCTGATAGCTTCCGCAACGTCGAACGCCGTTACGCCGGACTCAAACTCCTTAACGGAGCCGTCGGGCAATGTGATGTGGATCATATTCATATCTCCTTAAAAATGATTTTTGAAAAATAAAACGCCCTCGTGAAAAAACACGAGGACGGTATTTACCGCGGTTCCACCTCGATTGGGAATGATCCCCACTCGACCCGGCGCAGTTCAGGGAGGCCGGAAGCCCTGTCGGTCATGGGGCGGTAACAAGCGTATCCTGCTGCGCCGCTTACAGCCAATGGCGGCGCTCTCTTAAAACGGTGATGACGTTCGTCGTGTTCCCAATCGACCCGATCGTATCGAATTTTCGTTATTATAACTCTCATTGAAAAACTTGTCAATCACATTTTTTCGTTATCTGAACATATTAGTAATGAATTCGATGTGAGGAGCATTATAATGCCTGTTTACCCTTTTGTCAGCGAATACGCAGGTCTTGAAAATGCGTTCGCCAAAAAGCTCGAAAAGCTATATCCGGACGTCTGTTTCGATGCGGAAAGATCCTCTGTAACGGTCGCCGAAAACGCCCAGCCCGCTTTTGCCCGCGCTGCGGCGGAATTCATATTAACGGACTTGAAAAAGCTTGAGATGGAAAGACTTGCCCGTTCGCTTCCCTTCGGCGAAACGGAAAGGAAGGCGGCGATACTTTGCTCCGAAAAGTATTTGAACGACGCGGCGCTTCTCAACAGCGCGGCGGACGCGGTCTTAAGCAGCCTTGACGATGGGAAATCGTTTTGCCCGGAGGCCGTGCTTCGGTTCCGCCTTCCTTTCACCGCTGATAATTGGGCCGCAGCTCTCGACCGGGCGGCGGAGGAGCTTTGCTGTGAAGAGGACAGAGCGGAGCTTTACAGACTTCTCGGCGCGCTGCTTGCATTGACGGACGATAACTCGGGCGGGGAGGCGAGGCTGGTCCTTTACCCCGACGGAAGCGGAGTTTTCTCCGGCAGGAACGGACTGAGGATCGAATGCGCCCCTGCAGCCGAGGCGGCCATTGCTGGGATACTCTGCGCGCTTTCTCCGATGAGGCTGCTGGTTTACGATTTCGCCGGATCCGGCAGGGACGGCCTGTTTCGTTCGATACGATCTCTGCTCGGCGACAGGGCGGTTTTCTTCATTCTCAATAATTGAACGATCTGATCAGAGTACCGTTTTTTGTCGTTTTGAGGCGAGTTTTTTACAAATAATTCAAAAATAGCGGCGTTTTGCCTGTCGAAATCTTCCCTTATTTGTGTTATACTGTATCATAACGAAATATGCCATAGGAAAGGGTCGGCATCATGTCGCGCAAAAACGGTTCGGTCAAAGCGGTTTTCCGCTGGCTGAGAGTTCCATTGATCACACTTGCGGCCTCGTTATCCGTGGCCTTTATAGCTTTGCCCATTCTTCAGGAGAACGGGATACTCAATAAACATGTCGTCGACGTTAACGGGCACGTTGTCCCGACTGACGCCGTTCCTTCCGTGCAGCCTTCGCCGACTGTTTCGGAAGAGCCTTCTCAGGCGCCCGACCTTAACGGAAGGGTGTTCCATATCGGCGACGTCGACGACGAGGTCATCCATATCCAGACAAGGCTGATGGAGCTTTTCTACATGGCGTCGGACGAGCCCTGCAACGTTTATAACCAGTCCGTCGCGAACGCCATAAAACTGTTCCAGCGCACGCATTATCTCAATCAGACAGGCGAAGCGGACGAAACGCTCCTTTCGCTCTTATATTCATCCGTCGCTAAGGAATACGTGCTCGAGTACGGCAACGTGGGCGAGGACGTCTGCACTTTGCAGGAGAGGCTCAATGCGCTCGGCTATTACGACGCGCTGATGAACGGTTATTTCGGCGTCGCTACCGAGCAGGCGCTCGAGGATTTCCAGGCCATGAACGAGCTTGTCATCGACGGCAAGGCCGACATTACGACGAGGGACCTTCTGTTCTCGCTCGACGCGCTCGATTCGGAGGGCAAGCATGTTATCGTCGATCCCAATCCCGTGATCCCCACGGATACGCCGGAGCCTTCCGATACGCCCGTGCCGACGGATACCCCCACGCCGGAGCCTACGCTTACGCCGACTCCTTCGCCGACGCCGACTCCGACGCCCACGCCGAAGCCGACGAATACGCCGAAGCCCACGAACACGCCGAAGCCCACGAACACGCCGAAGCCCACGAACACGCCGAAGCCCACGAATACGCCGAAGCCGACGAATACGCCGAAGCCGACGAATACTCCGAAGCCCACGAATACGCCGAAGCCGACGAACACGCCGAAGCCTACTGCAACGCCGACTCCGACTCCGACTCCCACGCCGACGCCGACGCCTACTCCGACGCCTACGCCGACTCCGACTCCCACGCCTACGCCTACGCCGACGACTGCGCCTACGCTGCCGCCGGATCTTTCGGGCG
>CAMZAY010000229.1 GCA_947304365.1 uncultured Clostridia bacterium
AGCCCTCAAAGCTGCTTGATTTAATTCTTTTGTCTAACTTTTTGGGTTCAGTTCAGATCGGCGGGAGCTTTTTGTTATGCTTTTGTTATTTTTTAAGATCACTTTGCCTGTTCGGCGGTCTTTTCGGCGAGCTTCGCGCGCTTTTCGGCCCTTTTCCTGTTTGCTCTTTTTACCGACTTAACGATGATGAGCACTATGATAAGGGGAAGACCTGCTATGAAGAAGAGCACAAGCGCGATCTTCGGCAGATCGCCGATGAACCAGATGATGAACGCCTTGAAGCCTTCCCAGACGTCCTCGGCGCTTTCCTTGAACCTGCGGGAGATCTCCTGACCGAAGCCCTCCTTTACGGGAGCGGTCTCACGCTCGACCTCGGTGATCGCAAGATTCACGGTGCTGAATTCGATGCGGTTGTCGTAAAGGCGCTGTTTCCCCTCATAGGATTCGATCTCGTACCTTACGCTCGTAAGACGGTCCTGGAGGGTGATGATGTCTTCAAGGCTCTCCGCCTTGGACAAAAGCTCAAGAAGGGTATCGTACTCGGTGCGGAGCGAAGCGAGCCTTGCCTCGATATCGGTATAGGTTTCTGTAACGTCGTCGACGTTCTCACTCCTTGCGGTTACGTTGCCCGCGCCGTCCACAGCGGCAAGGAATTCGTCAAGCTTATCCGCAGGGATGCGTACAACGGTCTCCGCGGAGCGAAGATCGGTCTTGGAATAGTAGCCGTAATTGCGGGCACGGATCTCGTTGGACTGGATATAACCGCCAAGCTCGTTCGTCTTGTTGGTTATATCGGCGATGAACCTGTCAAACTCAAGCGTTTCGACGGTGAGAGAGGCGTTCCTTATCACCTTTCGACCTGCGAAGATATCGCCGGTCTTATCGGCGTCTGAAACGGGGGAGGGCTTTTCAAAGATACCGTCGTTACCGGACAGTCCTCCCTGGTGAGCATAGGAATCCGTTTTTGCTTCGGGAGAATAGTCGATCGATTTGGAGCAGCCCGAAAGGAGCAGCATTGCCGTGATCAAAAGCGCGCCGATGATCAAAAGACGTTTTTTCATGGTATGGACCTCCGTTAAATTATTAGGGGTTACATATATATAACGCAAAAGCGGGAGGAAAGGTTCCCTCCCGCTTGATATTTATTTCAGAAGCTCCGAAATGAGCGCGTCGAGCTCATTCATCATAAGCCCGAGCTTTTCCTCACCGTCTTCCTTCGTGGCGCCGACGGAACCGATATAGAGCTTGAGCTTCGGCTCCGTGCCGCTGGGACGGACTACCGCCCATGCGCCGCCGGGGAGCAGGTAACGAAGCGCGTTGGCTGCGGGAAGACCGGTCGGACAGGTCTCGCCCGTGGGGATGCAGAGCTTCTCCTGCTTCTTATGATCCTCGTAATATTCTACGGGAGCGCCGCCGATCGAGCGGATCGGGTCTTCACGCAGCTTCGCCATGGCGTTCGCGATCTTTTCCATGCCCTCCTTGCCGGAAAGGGTGTAGCTCTTGACCTTCTCCATGTAGAAGCCGTACTTCCTGTAGATCTCTTCCATCACGTCGTACAGCGTCTTGCCCTGACGCATATACCATGCCGCCGCGTCGCATACGAGCATAGAGGCGCAGACGGCGTCCTTATCGCGGCTGAAGCCGCCGGAGAGATAGCCGTAGCTTTCCTCGAACCCGAACAGGAAAGTGTATTCGCCGGTCTTGACGGAATGCTCGATCCATTCGGAGATAAAGCGGAAGCCGGTCAAAACGTCCTTGATAGTCACGCCGAAATCATTTGCGATCGCGTCGGCAAGCGTTGTGGAAACGAAGGACTTGACGACGAGACCGTTTTCGGGAAGGCGGCCCTGATCCTTTAAGGAGGAGAGTATGTAGTAAGTCAGGAGAGCGCCTGTCTGGTTGCCGGTGAGGAGCTTGAAATCGCCGTCGGGCTTCCTTACCGCAACGCCGAGCCTGTCGGAATCGGGATCGGTGGCGAACATAAGGTTTGCGCCTACCTTGTCAGCAAGCACGCGCGCAAGCGTAAAAGCGTTCTTATCCTCGGGATTGGGCGCCTTTACGGTGGGGAAATTGCCGTCCGGCTCTTCTTGCTCTTTAACGACGGAGATATCGGTAACGCCGATCCTCTTCAATATCTCTGTCACGGGTACGCGCCCGCTGCCGTGAAGCGGGGAGTAGACCGCGTTGAGAAGGCGGCCGTTTTCCTTGAGATTATCGGGATGGATGAGCAGGCTCATCGTGCATTTGTAATATTCCTCGTCGACCTCTTTGCCTATCATGGTGAGCATGCCGGAGGAAAGCGCAAGCTCCGTCGGCATTATCTCAACGCCGAAATAGTCGAAGCGGCGGATGCACTCAAGTATCTTTCCGGCTCTGTCGGGCGCGCACTGACCGCCGTCCTCCCAATAGACCTTATAGCCGTTATACTCGGGCGGATTGTGCGAAGCGGTCACGACTATGCCCGCGATGCAGTTGAGATGCCTTACCGTGAACGAAAGCTGCGGTACGGAATGGAGGGTGGAATAGAGATAACACTTTATCCCGTTAGCGCAGAGGGTGAGAGCCGCCTCCATGGCGAATACGTCGGAATAATTGCGCGAATCGTAAGCGATGGCAACGCCGCGCTTTGCGCCTTCCTCGCCGCAGGTCTCGAGTATCATCTCGGCGACGCCCTTCGACGCGCGGCGGACGACGTAACGGTTCATCCTGTTTGTGCCCGCGCCGATCACCCCGCGAAGCCCCGCGGTGCCGAATTCGAGCTCGGTATAAAAGGCTTCCTCGCGCTTAATATCGGTATCGAGCTTTTTCATATCCTCCATAAGGAAGGGATCGTTTTCCGCCTGCTTCAGCCAGCGGGAGTATTCTGTTTTCCAG
>CAMZAY010000230.1 GCA_947304365.1 uncultured Clostridia bacterium
CGCCGCTGAAGGGAAACCTCGGGTAAGGGCTTCAGCCGCGGCACGGAGCCGCAGCACCGTGCAGTATATCCTCGGCATGCTCTTTATGATGTTCTTCACCCCGAACGATATGCAGGTGCTCTACATTATGGAGACCGCGCCCAAGGAAAAGCGCGCGACCTACAGCTTCATCGCGAAGGGTATCGCGCTTTTGAGCGTTTCGCTCATAGGCGTGCTGTCGCGGGTATTTTTGAAGGAGAACGTCCCTTCAAGCTGGAGGATGGTCTATCTCATTCCCGTGATAGTTGCGATAGCGGTCGGCGCGGCTTCCTTCTTCCTCATGCGCGAGACGCCCGTGTTCGTCGAGCAGAGGCGCGGATTCCTCTCGCTTTCTCCCGAGGAGCGCAGGGCTAAGGCGGTTGAGGACAAGAAGAGCTGCACCGCCGAACAGGGCGGCGTTTTCCGCGCGATCAAGTTCATATTCGTCAACCGTCAGCTTCGCTGGATACTCATTGCCGGCTTCCTGTTCTTCGCGACGACCTTCTACACCTCCTATTACGCCACCGTGCTCGAGGGCTCGATGGCAACGGAGCTTGTCGCAACGGCGCTCATCATATACCCGCTCGTGAACGGCGCGGTCGCGATAGTCAGCGGCTTCTTTTCCGATAAGCTCGGGCGCAAAAAGGTCTGCCTCATACTCGGCGGACTCGCGCTTTTCGGGCTGCTCATGTTCGTGCTCGCCTGCCGCCTGCACTGGGGCCCCGTCGCCGCCGGCATTTTCTACGGCCTCTCCATCGGCGGGCTCTGGTCGATGTCCGATACGCTGATACTCACCATGCCCGCGGAGTCCTCGCCCTCGGGCATGCGCGCCTCGGTTATGGGCACGATCTCCGTTATGATCGGCGCGGGCATGTTCATAGGGCAGGCGCTGTTCATAGTCCTGCAGAATTTCGTTTCGATGGATATCCTGTTCCTCTGCATCTGCGTACCGTTCATGGCGCTGTCGCTCGTCGTGCTCATGACGAAGGTCAAGGAGACGAAGGACGTCGACCTTGATAATATCACCGCGGAGACGTATAAATAAGGTCCGCGCAAAAAATAACCGACCGCGGGATCGCGTTCGTTCCCGTGGTCGGTATTTTTCTGCGTTATTCGTCCATAACGCTCTCATTGCCTATCCAGATGATCTGGTAGCCGTATTCCTCCGTGCAGGGGAAATTCAGGATCTGATCCGCAGTGAGGAAGCCGATGAGCACGCCGTCCTCTATCTGGACGTCAAACCCAAGCGCTGCGAGTCTTTCAAACTCGGCGTCCCGAGCCGCGTTATAGGCCGCCTTCATACGGGTGCGAGAGCCGTCCATTTCGTCGCAGACGGCTTTCATCCGCTCCTGCGCCGCGATACAACGGGCGTATTCCTCCGCGTCGACCTGCTCCTTAAGATACGTCTCGAAATCCTCGTGCATGAGGAGGTAACCCGTAGTGGGATAATTGGGGCGGTCATCAAATTCCGGGTAAGTGAGGCCGTAGTGCGCGGCGATCTCCTCCGCGGTCATCAGCATATAATTCTCCCGCTCCCATGCGGAGTAGCGATCGGAGTAATCGAGGTAGTCGGGATCGGTAATGCACTCGTGATACTCGACATTAAGCTCGTGCCACACGTCGTCGTTCGTATGGAAGAGTCCGATCGTAACGGCGAAGAGGCAGTTCCCGGTGTTCTCGGGCGGCTCTATCGTTCGGGAAAGATTGGGAGAGACCATGATCGCGCCCGCGTTCGGGATGGACTCGTTCTCAAAGTTCGTTTTGTCGGTGGCGTAGAGCACGATCCTATCCTGCTCGGGAGCGAAGGTCGGATCGTTGTCGACCGGCTCGGCGGTGACGACGGAGGGAGCCTCCGTGGGGAGGTGCGCCTCATAAGGCGCAGCGGGAGATTTCACAAGGCGGGAAACTCCGAACGCGCCGAGCCCCAATGCAAGGCACGCCGCCGCGGCGACGCCAACCCAAGATAAGCGCCTCTTCCTCTTTTCAAAACGGTATTCGCCCGCGCTCTCGATGATATCATCCTCAATGCCGGTGATCGCCTCATACATCTTTTCGTTCTTGTTCATAGGACAACTCCTTTCTTTTCGAGAAACACTTTGAGCTTCTTTCGCAGCTCGTACAGCCTTTGCGAAAGCCTCTTGGGAGGGACTCCGAGCCGATCCGCAAGCTCGCTCACCGATTCGCCGGACCAATACCTTTTCACGAACAGAGCCGAGTCCTCATGGGGAAGGCTGCGGAGCCATTCGTTTATGAAACGGGTCAGCTCGTTGGCCTCAACCGCGTCCTCAACGCCCGATGCGGAGGGGATGCAGTCGTCAAGCTCGGATAACAGCTCCATATAGCCCGAACCGCGCTTTTGAGCTTTTAGCTCACGGTACCGTGAAAGCGCCTTGTCGCGGACTATCCGCCCGAGGAAGGTTTTGAGGTTTGAGGGGGTCTTCGGCGGAATGCTCTCCCATGCGGCAAGGAGAACGTCGTTTGCGATCTCCTCCGCGTCCTCTGCCCTTCTTAAAAAATTGAATGCCAGAGAGCGGCAGAATGCGCCGTATTTCATTTCCGTCTGTTTGATCGCCTGCTCGTCACGGGCAAGGAACGATGCTACGATTTCGGCGTCACGCATGGAAGATCTCCTTTCATAAGTGCTTCTGCTAATTAACACGCAATTAGGACGGGAATATCGGAGGAAGAGGATAATATATTTTACTGACCGCGGATGCGGTCCCGTGGTCGGTAAAGTCCGGTATCGGGACAAAAAAAGGGGGGCGAGTGCCCCCTTTGACTTATGATTTTTTACGGATTGAGCCTTATGGGGCTCCTGAATATGAACTCCGCTTCCTTGATGCCG
>CAMZAY010000231.1 GCA_947304365.1 uncultured Clostridia bacterium
CCGTACAATTACGATCTGACGGGCGAGCTCATCGATACTGCGAAGAGGCTCGGGCTTGATTACGCGCTCGACGTATATCCCTATTACGGTTCCGACGCGGACGCCGCTCTCGACGCGGGCTACGACCTCCGTCACGGGCTCATCGGCGCGGGCGTTTACGCCTCCCACGGGTATGAGCGCTCCCACGTGAAGGGCGCCGAAAACACGCTAAAGCTCATCATAGGTCTCACCCGCGCGTAAAATGGAAACGCTGATCGAGTTTTATGTGAACGAACAGTTCAACGACCTTATCGCCGCCGTAACGTTCAAGCCCAAAACGACGGTGTTCCTTTCGGGCGGCTTCATGCCGGACAAGGCGACAAGGACGGGCATGACTCGATTTATAGCGGCGCACGGGGCGGAGGGCGCAAAGGTGCGCTTCATCGATATCGGCAGCCGCTCGATAGCGTCGCTTTTGAAAAAGCTGGAGGAGATCGACGCGGAATACCCCGGCTGCGTGATAAACATGACCGGCGGCCCTGCCGCGGCGCTCGTCGCGGCGCACAGGTTCTCGGCAAAGAAGCGGATCCGCTCGTTCTTCTTCGATCCCCGCCGCGCGCGCTTCGTAAATATCTACGGCATGCAGAGGGAGATCGCCGCGGCAAAGCTCCCGAAGCTCTCCGTAAAGGACATTATTGCGATAGGCGGCGGGCTCGTCACCGGCACGGGGCATTCCGTCGCAGGGCTTGACGGGGATCTCGACTGCGCCAAAAAGGTGCTTGAGATATACGGCGCGAACCTCTCGAAGTGGAACGCCTTCGCGGAGTATCTGCAGTTCGGGACGAGGCATTATTACGATCCGAAAACGCAGCTTTTCACCGCGCCGAGCGCCGTCCTCAACAATTCGTCGCTGCTCTGGTGCAACAAAAAGCTCGCGGGGCTTCTTGAGGAGGCCGGCGCGATCAAGGAGCTGCAGCTCGACGGCGAAAACGTCAGCTTCCGCTTCAAAAACGGCTTTTTCAAGGAGCTTTTGACCACCGTCGGCATGTGCCTCGAGCTGTTCGTTTATATAAGCGCACGGGAGTCGGGAGCGTTCGATTCGGTCGATATGAGCGTCGTCTTCGATTGGGACGGCGTCATCCACGGCAATTTCAACGATACCGTGAACGAGATCGACGTGATCATGACCGCGGGGCTTTCGTCCGCGTTCGTCACCTGCAAATCGGCGCGCCCCGATACGCGCGACCTGTATGAGATAAGCTATCTCGCTTCCCGCTTCGGCGGGAGCGGGGCAAAGGTCGTGCTCGCCACGGCGACGGATCTTTCCGGCGAAAGCTGGGCGATCTATATGCGCGCGCACGATATGGGCGTGATCGTCATCGAAAAGCGGGATATTGAGGCGGGCTTCTCCGCTGTTGCAAAAAAGCTCGTCAGCCCCACCTGGCTCGACGAGAGACCGCAGAACTGAAAAAAGTGCGGACTATTTGCTTTTAAGGCTTCCCAAAGGGGAGCCTTTTTGTTTGTGCCCGCGCATATCGAACATAATAATCCCCTTTGCTCGCGCATATCATCCAAACGGCCGCGTGCGGCAGCAGAGGGGGGACGGATCGATGAGGGACAAACGCGAAGCAAGGCGGTGCAAAAGAGCGAGGAGGAGCGGCAGAGCCCTTGAAAGGCTCGGAATGCCGGCGGACAGCGCGTGCACGCTGCCGCGCGTCGTGATAACGGGCGACGGCTTTGTAAAGATAGAGAATTTAACGGGCGTGCTCAAGCTGTCCGATTCCGTCGTAAGGCTTTATACCGCGCTCGGAGTTATAAGGATAGAGGGCGGCTCGCTCACGGCGGAGGAGCTTGAGCCGGGCTCCATGTACTTAAAGGGCGAGGTCAGGGCGGTTTTTTTCGAACAATTTGCCGAATAGAAGGAAAAAATTCAATGAGGCTATGGAAATTTTGCGTTGGATATGTTAATATAGGGATAATGGGGAAATATCCGGAAAGGCTCGTGAACCGCTGTTTGGAGGCGGGGATCCCGCTTTCCGGCGCGGAAAGGTTCCCCGATGGGCTCCGTGCGGATATTGAAATGCGCGATATGAAGCGGCTTCGCATCCTCGCAAGGGGGAGCGGCTGCAGGGTGCGCATTTTGAAAAAACGCGGGGCGCCCTGCGCGCTGAAGCGCATAGGCAGGAACGCGTGCTTCGCCGCCGCGCTCGCCGTACTGTTTGCCGCGCTTGCCGCCGCATCGACAAGGATCTGGTCCATAAGCGTCGATTCGTCGATCGTCCCGGAGGAGGAAGTCCTCGCCGCGCTTGACGAAATGGGCGTGCGCGTCGGCGCACGGAAGCGCGGGATATCGTTAAGGTCCGTCGCATCAAGGCTCGATTCGATCGACCTTGTGACCAACGCGAAGGTCACGCTGTCGGGCGTGAAGCTGCGCGTTTCGATATCGGACCGGGCGCGTGACGACGGATATGAGGCCGCGGAAGGGCCGTCGAATATTTACGCCGACAGGGACTGCGTGATCTTAAGCATATCGGTCACGAGCGGGCGCGCCGCCGTCAAGGCGGGCGACAGCGTGAAGAAGGGCGATCTTTTGATTCGCGGCGATCTGGAGGACGTTAAGCCCGGCATGAAGGTGCGCGCCTCCGGAGAGGTGAAGGGAGAGGTGCTTTACACCGCTTCCGCCGCCGCGTCGACGATCGTATCCCGCCGGGTCAGGAGCGGGCGCTCTGTGCTTGTTGCCGTGCCCAGGGCGTTCGGCAGGGGCCTGGGCTTCAAATGCCCGTTCGAGGATTACGAGCTTGAGCCTGTCGGGAGCGCGCGCATATCGTGCGCGATACCCGTATTTGCGGAGGAATACCGCTGTTATGAGCTTGTCCTTTCCG
>CAMZAY010000232.1 GCA_947304365.1 uncultured Clostridia bacterium
GGAGCTCAGATGGTACCTCGGCATCGCCTCCGTCTGCATCATAGTCATCACGATATCGCTCTCTATCGCGAAGACCTACTCCTCCTTCGGTGAAACGGTACGCCACACCGCCTTCCAGGTAGCGAGTTTACAGTCCTCGACCGGTTTTTCGACGACCGACTTCGATCTGTGGCCGACGCTTCCCAAAGCCATACTGTTTACCCTTATGTTCGTCGGCGCGAGCGCGGGCTCCACGGGCGGCGGCTTCAAGATCGGCCGCGTACTGCTCATAGCCAAGATAATGCGCAGGAACGTGCGCCAGGTGCTCTATCCGCAGAAGGTGCTCGTTGTGCGTATGAACGGAAGGGTCGTCGATGAAACCGTACTGCGCAACACCAACGCATATCTTTGCGCTTACGTATTCATAATAATCGCAAGCTTCCTTATCGTTTCGATCGACAATTTCTCGTCGATGACGAATCTTACCGCCGTCGTTTCGTGCTTCAACAACATGGGCCCCGGTCTTGAGCAGATCGGCCCGACGCTCAATTACTCGAATTACAGCGTGCTTTCAAAGCTCGTGCTGATATTCGACATGCTCGCCGGAAGACTCGAGATATTCCCGATACTCGTACTGTTCTCAAGGAGCGCGTGGAAACAGAGATAACTTTATATCGATCAACAAATATAAGCCCGCAAAAGCGGGCTTATTTTTTTGTTTATGAAGTTTTATTTTTGATCTATCCTCGGGTCCGTCTTTGCTATGAGCACGGCTCCGACAGCGCCGATCGCCGCGCCCGTAACAACGCCGCTTATAATGAGCGGAGGCAGCCAGTACGCGATCTGCGCCGTGCCGGTGAGCAGTATCGCCATCAATATCTGTCCGACGTTATGGAACACGCCGCCTAAAACGCTCACACCGACGGCGGAGAAGGCTTTGGTCCTCTTGGCCCCGATCATCACGAGCATCGACAAAACCGCTCCTGAAGCCGAATACGCAAGCGAGGCGGCGTTTCCGAAAAGGAGCGCGGTCAGCAGTACGCGCACAAGGCTGACAGGCGCGGCATAACGCCAATCGAGCTTCATGAGGAGATAGATCGCGACAAGGTTTGCAAGGCCGAGCTTTATGCCCGGCACTGCGAACGGCACTGGGATCAGCGTTTCAACATACGAGAGCACCATTGCGGCGGCGGTGCATACGCCGAGGAGGGTTATCGTTTTCGCGCTTTTGTTCATAGCTCGGCGTCCACCCCGCTTTCGCCGTCGATGCGGATTATAAGCTTATGCGGAAGACAAATGATAGTCTGCCCCGCCTTTGAGACGGGCCTCTGCCTGACGCAAAGCTTATCCGGGCAGTCGGCCGATTCGACGCTCGCTTTCCCGTCCCTTATAACGAGCACGTTAATGTGCCCGCCCTCCGAGGGTATCTCGACGCGTATATCGGTATCTAGCGGATAGCTCGCTATCGTTTTGCCGTCAAGCTCCACGACGGCGTATCGGCCCGCCGGCATGGCAAGCCTTATCACGCCCCACACGGCGAATGCCGCTGCGAGGATGACCGCGAGGAGTATTATATCGTTACGGAGCTTGATCTTATCCATGAACAAAGCAAAGCTGCCCCGGGAAGGGGGCAGCTCGTTTAATATCAGAACCGGTGACTGCCGGAGAAATCTGCGAATTTGATCGCCTTTACCGGGCACTTCTCGGCGCATTTGCCGCAGCTTACGCATTTATCGTAATCGATGACGGCAAGATTGTTCTCGAGCCTGATCGCGCCCTGTTCGCAGTTTCTCACGCAAAGACCGCAGCCGAGACAGCCGGCGGTGCATTTGCCGCGCACGACGGCGCCCTTTTCATGATTGGAGCAAACGACGACGGCCCTTCTTACGTCCGGGAAGAGCTCTATAAGATGATTCGGGCAGGTCTTCGCGCAGACGCCGCAGCCGATACACTTTCGCGTATCAACGTGCGCTATGCCGTTTTCAATGCAGATGGCGCCCTTGGGGCAGGCGCGCTGACAATCGCCGAGGCCGATACAGCCTTGAGTGCACATCCTGGAGCCGCCGTAAAGCATCTGGGCTGCCGCGCAGGACTCTATGCCTTCATACGAGTACCTTTCCCTGCGGTTATAACAATCGCCGCTGCAGTGTACGAAGGCGACCTGTTCGATAACGTCCTCCGCTTCAACGCCGAGCACGTCGGCGATTTTTTGGGCGACGGCGTCGGCGCCGGGCACGCAGAGATTCGTCTTTGTACCGGGCACCTCGGCAAGCGCCTTTGCGTAGCCGTCGCAGCCGGTGAAGCCGCACGCGCCGCAGTTTGCGCCGGGAAGGCACTCGCGCACCTTGACCTCCGTCTCGTTAACGGGCACGCTCATGAAATGCGAGGCTATCGCGAGCACGGCGGCGCAAATAACGCCGATCACCGTTACAACTATTATCGCTAATAATATCGGGCTCATAACATCACTCTCCAAACAAAGCAGTCACTATGCCGCCGAAGCCGTAGAACGCCATCGAAACGATGGAAGCGGCAACGAGCGTGATGGGTATCCCGCGGAACGCCTTGGGGGGATCCGACTCCTCCATCCTTTCGCGCACGCCGGCGAAAATGACCATGGCGAGCAGGAAGCCGAGTCCGCAGCCTAAAGAGCTGACCATCGACTGAAGGAAATTGTACCCGTCGGTGATATTGTTGATGGTAACGCCGAGCACCGCGCAGTTCGTCGTGATGAGCGGCAGATACACGCCAAGCGATTTATGCAGCGAGGGCAGGAATTTCTTGAGTACGATCTCAACAAACTGCACGAGCGCGGCAATTACGAGTATGAACACGATCGTCTGCAGATAGCCC
>CAMZAY010000233.1 GCA_947304365.1 uncultured Clostridia bacterium
CCTTTTCTATGGAGGATCAAATCATCCTGAGAGCAGCCGAAAACTCCCCGCCACTGAGCCTTCTCGGTATGCAGAACACGCCAAGAGAAACGACGTCGAAATATATTCCGTCGTATCGCTCGTTATCGACCATGAGAAGGATCGCACCTTTTCCCTTACCCGCCATATCGCATGCAAAGTTTTTTCCTTCGCTGTCAGAAGCCTGCCAGTTCACTATCACTATATCGTAAGTCTTTTCGATAAGTTCCCTTCTGGCTTCGCTCAGAGCGTTGATCTTTTTTACCGGATAAAACTCGTTATATGGGAGAAAGCGCATTACCTGCTCATCGAATTTTCCTTTCCCGCAAACCAGCAAAACGCTGTAACTACGGTCTCTGAAAACCAAGCTTTTCTCTCCTTATTCTCTGCGAAGATAAGCGTCTATGACGCATTCGGGCAGGCATTTCCTTATGAAGCTGCTGTTTCTTGCATACTCTTTGGCTTCATCGAAGCTGCCCGGAAGCCTCTCGAACTGATCGAGCTCCTTTGGATCTGCATTATCGAAATCTATATCGCACCTCTCGGGGAGCCTGAGCCCTTCGGTGACTCCGTAAAGCCCCGCTTCTATAAGAAGGGAAAGCGCGATATATGGGTTGGAAGACGGATCGCCTGAACGAAGTTCCGCTCTGCAGACGTTCTGAAGGCTCCTGGGTATGCGTATGAGCTGGGAGCGGTTCTCTTCCGACCAGGATACGTATCCCGGGGCCTTGAGCCTTCCGAGCCTCTCGTATGAAGCCTTGCAGGGATCGAAGAAGAGAGTCATCTCGGCGCTGTGCACGCCCTCGGAAAGGCCTTCGACGGGGCGCACCCAGGCCTTCGACTGCACGCTCGTACCGTACGCCAGATATCCGCCGCCGCCGTTCCATCCGCACACAAAGGCCGACGTCTCGCCCCCGGTCAGTTCGACCTTGATGTAGCCGCCCGAGAGCTGAAGCTTTTCCGGCCCCACGACCGTTATCTCGGGATTGAGCGCCTCCTCACCGGTTATCTCGCCGGGAGCGAACACGCCGAAATCGACGTCATGTATCCGCGCGTCGGTCCCGTGCGAAGCCGAAGCATCATTTATGAAAAGCGGCAGCGCAAGCACAGCCGTGATCAGCGCGACGGCCGCCGCCGCGAACTTTTTTACGAACATCGTCCGGCCTCCTTTTTCTCTCTTTTCTCTTTCTTCTCTATTCTTCCCTTATGGTCCATGACTGCAGGCGCAGCCTGTCTGATATGTACGCGTCCCGGAAATCCGGCGAATGCACCCAGCTGTCTCCCGACATGTGAAGGTCGCGCAGGGACGCGTAACCGCCCGAAAGCTCCGGCATCTGCTCCCGCGGCTCAAGCACGACGGCAGGGGCGCCGGTAGCGGCGTCAAGCATGGCGAAGAGCATGTCGGCGGGTCCGATCTCCCCCCGCGACGTCATGAACGACGGCGGAAGGAAGCTGTCGGGCTCGTATCCGGCGAGCGCGATCACCTCGTCCCGGTCGAGCGTCAGCGGCTTTGTTATGCCGCGCGGCGATGACAGGAAGCCGCGCACGGGCCCGGGGATGTAGTCGTCACGGCTCCGGCAGAAGTGCGCCGCGGCGGCGAAGCAGTCTGTCAGCGAGAGCGTCCCCGAGGGGAGCCTCACCGCCCACAGGCGCTCGTGCAGAGCGTCCCTGATATATGGCAGGTCGGCATATCTCACGACCCTCCGCGACGTCTCGAGCTTTGCCTTCTCCGCCAGCCCGCGCATTTCCTTTATCTCGAATCTGCCGTCGCTCCGTATGGCGCGTATGAACTCCTCGAAGCGCCTGAAGAACTCGGCCGTCTGCTCCGGCGTGTTCTCCGGCGTCGGGCCCCATTTGCCGAATTCGTATGTGTTCTCCCCCCGGTAGCTTACGAGATCCCAGAACTTCCTGTAATACGCCCGGGTCGGGTGCGTGTAGAAGACGACACGCTTCTTCCGTGCGGCGGCGTCGAGAAACTCGTTCAGATCGTAGTTTTCGGCTTCGCGGTATGCACCGGGCAGAAAACGGTGCTCGAGCATGAAGTCGTAGTTCGTGTGCAGCGCGTTGCACATGTAGACCGACGAACCGTCGGCGAACTCGAACACGCTCCCGACGTACAGCGGGATGCCGAGCTTCGCGTACTCGTACATCGCCACATACGACAGGCTGTTGCCGGGCGGACACGCCGCGACGAACGACCGGACTCCCGTCGCGGCCTTGACCATTCCCATGCCCTGGCACTCCTGCCTGAGCAGTTCGTCGCGTGCGGCGCCGTACGACTCGACGTCGGTGTACTCGTTGATCGTAGGGTGATACGAATGCCGCAGCGAGTGGAAACTGACGTCATGCCGGCTGATCGCCGCGGGGACGTCGTAACGCCCGTGCGACAGCCACTCGCGCGCCACGTATCCGACGATGTTGAAGTTGCCCCTGATACCGTATCTCTCGAGCAGCTCGGCCTCACGCCGCTGAGCGTCCCACGCCTTCTCGTGCGTGAAATCCTCCGTATCAAAGGAAAAATACACTTCGGTCTTCGAGTTACGACTGCTCATTTCCGGCCTCCGCTTTTCTCACCCGCCCCGCGCCATGCCGGGGTATATTTATACAACTGCATTATATTACATATCTGTTGATTTGTCAACAGGAAAACACCGCGAATCGGAAACAAAAACAGGACGGGAAAGCCGATAGATCCGATCGTCAATCATTGGCCCGTGAAATCACAAAATGGCTTTTCGGCTTTCATTGTGTGTTTCACCTCCACCGCAGTGCGGATTTGTGTGGTGTTTGCAATGGTTTTGTG
>CAMZAY010000234.1 GCA_947304365.1 uncultured Clostridia bacterium
CGCGGGTATTTTGCGGGGGTCGGCGCTGTCTTGACGGCGCGAACGATCGTGCGAGCGCCCCAGGGCACGTCATAATCGACGGCGTCGGCGCGGCACAGGAGCGTCTTCATGGCGTTTGCGCTCTCCTTGAGCTCCTCCCGGGCATTGGAGCCCTTGTACATGAGCGACGCGCCCCCGACCTTTACGAAGGGGACCGTCAGCTCGATGAGCACGTTCATAGGCGCGACAGCGCGTGAGAGCGCGATATCGAATGCGCCCCGCAGCTCGCTCGTGCGGGCGGCGTCCTCGGCCCTTGCGTGGATGGCTGTGGCCTCGACGCCGAGAGCCCCGGTGAGCTCCGTCAGGAATTTGACACGCTTGCCCAGCGAATCGACCATCACGAGCTCTATATCCGGGCGGACTATCTTGAGCGGTACCCCGGGGAAGCCGGCGCCGGTGCCTACGTCGACCACCCGCGCGCCCTCGGGAATGAGGGCGGCGCCGAGCACGCTGTCGGCAAAATGCTTTTGCGCTACCTCCACAGGGTCGGTAATGCGGGTCAGGTTCACCGCTCGGTTCCACATAACAAGCATTTTGTAATACTTGATAAATGCGTCCGCCTGCCCGTCGGTGACGTCCGGCATGCTCTCCCTTAAGACCCGGGCCGAAAGCTCCGGAATATCCGCGTTTTCAAAGGAAAAATCAAATTCCCTGGCCATACTGCCTCCTTTAACCGTTATCGGCAAGCGCCTTTAAATACACCGAAAGCACGGCGATATCCGCGGGGCTTACGCCCGATATGCGCGACGCCTCGCCAAGGCTCCCGGGCCTCATTGCGGAAAGCTTCTGCCTTGCTTCCGTCCTCAGATTGACTATCGAAGCATAATCCACGGAGGCGGGTATCGGCTTCTCGTCCATGAGGCGGAGCTTCCTTATCTCCTCCTCCTGGCGCTTTATGTAGCCGCCGTAATGCGCCTCCACCTCGAGCTCCTCGGCGGCTTCGGCGCCGATATCGGGAAGATCGCACAGCGCGGCAAGATCGGTATAGCGGACGCCGCTGCGCTTCAGGAGTGCGGAGAGCTTTACGCTGCCGCGCTGCGGGGCGAGCCCCTTGTCGGCAAGCATTTTATCGAGCGCCTCGGACGGCGGTACGCTTGCCTCGAGCGCCGCCTTCGCGCGGGCGATCGCGGCGTTTTTGCGAATGAGCCTGTCGTAACGCGCGGGCGTGATAAGCCCCGTCCTGTAAGCCTTTTCGGTAAGGCGCAGATCGGCGTTGTCCTGCCTTAAAAGCATCCTGTATTCGGCGCGGCAGGTCATCATGCGGTAGGGTTCGTTCGTGCCCTTTACGGAAAGATCGTCGCAGAGCACGCCGATGTAGGCGTCGCTTCGCGAGAGTATGAACGGCTCCTCTCCTTTTACGAAAAGCGCGGCGTTCATGCCGGCGTAAATGCCCTGCGCGGCGGCCTCCTCATAGCCGGAGCTGCCGTTTATCTGCCCCGCGAAATACAAGCCCGGTATGCGCCTGCTGCCAAGCGAAGCGTCAAGCTCCGTCGGGTCGATACAGTCGTACTCTATCGCATAGCCGTAGCGCATCACGCGGCAGCGCTCCATGCCGGGTATCGTATGGAGCATCGCCTCCTGCACGTCCCGCGGGAGGCTCGTCGAAAGGCCCTGCACGTACATTTCGGTCGTGGAAAGGCCCTCCGGCTCAATGAAAAGCTGATGCCTGTCGCGGCCCTCGAAGCGGACTATCTTATCCTCGATCGAGGGGCAATACCTTGTCCCCGTGGCGTGTATCGCGCCGGCGTACATGGGCGAGCGATGCAGGTTTTGCCTTATTATCTCGTGAGTTTTTGTATTTGTATAGGTCAAATAGCACGGCGTCTGCTCCCTGTCGAGCGAGTCCGTCATGAACGAAAAATGCGGGATAGGCACGTCGCCCGGCTGCGGGACCATTAGGTCGAGATCCAAAGAATCCCGCGCGACCCTCGGCGGAGTGCCGGTCTTGAACCGGCGGAGCGAGAATCCGAGCGCGTTGAGCGAATCCGAGAGCAGCGTCGCCGAGGCGAGCCCCGAAGGCCCTCTGTCGCGGTGATACTCGCCCGTATGGACGCGGCTGTTGAGGTAAACGCCCGTCGAAACGACGCACGCGCGGCAGGCGTACCTTGCGCCGAGCGCGGTGACTATGCCCGAAACGCGGCCGTTTTCCGTAAGTATCGAAGCGCACTCGTCCTGGCGAAGCGTTATACCCGCGGTGTTCTCAAGCGCGGATTTCATCCGCTCGTGATACCGGCGCTTGTCCATCTGTGCGCGCAGCGAATGCACCGCGGGCCCCTTGCCCGTATTGAGCATGCGCATCTGGATGAAGCATTCGTCCGCAGCAGCGCCCATTTCGCCGCCGAGCGCGTCGACCTCCCGGACGAGATGCCCCTTCGACGTGCCGCCTATCGACGGATTGCACGCCATAAGCGCGACCGAATCGAGGTCGATGGACAGGACGAGCACCTTGAGCCCCATGCGCGCCGAAGCAAGCGCGGCCTCGCATCCCGCGTGACCGGCGCCGATCACGGCAATATCGAATTTTTCATCAAAATCGGCCATTTTCACTGGTGAGGTATGGTTTAAAGTTCAAAATAATATATTATTTGCCCATGCAGAAGCGGGCGAATATCGTGTCGACGAGCTCCTCGGCGGCGTCCTCCCTGCCGAGTATAGCCGCAAGATGCTTCATAGCGGAGTCAAGCTCATAGAACGCGGCATCCGTATCGCCGTCGCCGAGCCTGTTTTCGGCGGCTTCGAGCGCGGTAAGCGCGGCTTCAAGCTCCCCGATATGGC
>CAMZAY010000235.1 GCA_947304365.1 uncultured Clostridia bacterium
CACCCCCGGCGATATGTGCTACCTTATGCATCACGACGTACTGTACGTCACGCTGTCGAGCGCGTTCCCCCTTGACGAGGGGATCGTATCGCGCATCGGCGAAAAAACCGGCGCGCTGCTCGAAAAGGTGGGCGGCAAGCAATCCTATTGGGTGAAGACCGATCCCGAGCTTATCGGCGGACTTCGCCTTAGGATAGGCGACACGGTGTACGACTGCACCGTAAAAAACAGGCTCTACCATCTGGAGCGCGATCTTGCGAAGCTGCCGCTTGACGAGGACGCGGACGCCGACGCTATGATCGCCGGGCTTATGGAAGGCATCGCCTCCGCCGAGCCGAGGATCGACGAATTCCAGCTTGGGCGCGTGCTCTCCGTTTCGGACGGCATCTGCCGACTCGACGGTCTTGCGGATATCATGTACGGCGAGGTGGTCGAGTTCGAATGCGGCGAGCGCGGCATGATACTCGATATCGAGCCCGACCGCATAGGCTGCGTTGTGTTCGGCAAGTACGAGCATATCGAAACCCTGAGCCGCGTAAGGCGCGTCGGCAGGATGGCGAGCGTGCCCGTCGGCGACGAGCTTTTGGGCAGGGTGGTAGACCCCCTGGGCAGGCCCATCGACGGGCGCGACAGGATAAGGACCATGGAACGCCGCCCGATCGAGTTCAAGGCGGCCGGCATACCCGACAGACGCTCCGTATCGGAGCCCATGCATACGGGTCTTAAGGCGATTGACGCGCTCGTGCCGATCGGCAGAGGTCAGCGCGAGCTTATAATAGGCGACAGGCAGACGGGCAAATCCGCCCTTGCCATTGACGCGATAATCAATCAGAAGGGCAAGAACGTGCCCTGCATATACGTTGCGATAGGTCAGAAGGACTCCACCGTGGCGGAGATCTGCGACAAGCTGAAGAAGCACGGCGCGATGGAATACACCACCATCGTTTCCGCGCCGGCTTCGAGCTCCGCCTCGATGCAGTACATAGCGCCCTTCGCAGGCGCCGCCATGAGCGAATACTTTATGTATTCCGGGCGGGACTGCCTTATAGTTTACGACGATCTTTCGAAGCACGCCGTCGCATACCGCGAGCTTTCGCTCCTTCTCCACCGCCCCTCCGGGCGCGAGGCGTATCCCGGCGACGTGTTCTATCTGCATTCCAGGCTGCTTGAAAGGGCGGCGCGCCTGTCCGAAGAGGCGGGCGGCGGCTCCGTGACCGCGCTGCCGCTCATAGAGACGCAGGCGGGCGATATCTCCGCCTATATCCCGACGAACGTCATCTCCATCACAGACGGTCAGGTCTTCCTTGACACGGATCTCTTCAACGAGGGACAGCGCCCCGCCGTAAACGTGGGACTTTCGGTATCGAGGGTCGGCTCCGCCGCGCAGACGAAGCTGATGAAGCAGGTCTCCGGCAGGCTGAGGATGGAGCTTGCCCAGTACAGGGAGCTGGCGGCGTTCTCGCAGTTCGGGTCGGAGCTTGACGAAAGCTCCCGCCGCGTACTCGAATCGGGCGTGACGATGATGCACGCGCTTCGTCAAAAGCGGTACGAGCCCCTGCCCGATCACAAGCAGGCGCTGCTGATCTACGCCGTATCGGAGGGCTTTGCCAAGGGCGTCGCCCCGGGCGATATGGAGGATTTCGAAGCGCGGCTCTACGATGTGTTCGACAGGGAGCATCCCGACATAATGGCCGTTTTGAAGACGGGCGAAAAGATGACCCCCGCCTTTGAAACGGAGCTTAAAAAGGCGCTTGCCGAGTTTCGGGAGGCGAGCTGATGCCGACTATCCGCGAGCTGAAAAAGAGGCTTAAAAGCACCGAGACCACCGGTCAGCTCGCCGGTGCTATGCGGACCGTCGCCACCGCGAAGTACTCCAAGGTGAGCGCGGCGCATACCGCGTATTCGCCCTATGCCGCGGCGCTTTCGGAGCTTGGCAGGGGCGCCCTGCCCGAGCGGGAAAAGCAGACCGGCGTGCCCGTTTACGTGCTTTTGTCCGGCAACCGCGGGCTTTGCGGCGGCTTTCATCACGAGCTTTTCGCGTTCCTTTCCGAAACGCTCAAGGGGGAGAGCGAATACGCGCTCGTCCCCTGCGGAAGGATGGCGGCGGAATACTGCCGCGAAAAAGGACTGCCTGTGCTGAGGGAATTCGTGTCATCCGACGTGCCGTCCTTTGACGAAGCGAAGGAGCTTGCGGGATATCTTGCGGGCATATACGCCTCCGGCGAGGCGGTATCGATCGATATCGTCTATCAGCGTTTTTACAACATGCTCAGGCAGGTCCCCGAAAAGACGCGCTTCCTTCCCAAGGCGGACGAAAGCAAATCCGAAGGGGAGCTCCTGTTCTTTCCCGACAGGGAAACGGTCGAGAGCGAGCTCGCCCCGTTGAGCCTTGCCGCAGAGTGCTGTTCCGTACTGCTCTCGTCCGCCTCCGGCGCGCAGGCGGCTACGGTAATGGCGATGCGCTCCGCATACGACAACGCGGAGGCTTCCTCCCGCAAGCTGAACGTGGAGATAAACCGATTAAGGCAGGCGGCCGTCACCTCAAGCGTGATCGAGACCGCATCGGATACAGGAAACGATTGATATTATAAGGAGTTTTGAATGGGCGCAAAGGGAATGATAACGCGCATAATCGGTCCGGTAGTGGACGTCACATTCGCGAACAGGGCGGACGTGCCGGAGATATTCAACGCGCTCGAGGTCGAGACGAAGACGGGACCTCTGCTTTTGGAGGTGCTTCAGCAGCTCGGCGAGGGCGCACAGGGGCAGACCCATCACATTATAATA
>CAMZAY010000236.1 GCA_947304365.1 uncultured Clostridia bacterium
GTCGGGAAGCACAAGTTAATCTGAACCATCCCTCATCCACCGACGGCGCAAGCCGTCGGTGGATGAGGGATAATTGCTAATTGCTAATTGCTAATTGCTAATTCCTAATTCCTAATCCCCAATTCCCATTTGCTTGCTTCATTGTTTCGTGGTATAATAAAGTGTTGAGTACATTTAAGGAGACGACCATGAAGCATTACGACGTCATCATAATCGGAGCAGGTCCCGGCGGGATATTCACCGCGTACGAGCTGACGAAGCTCAGGAAGGACCTTTCCATAGCTGTTTTCGAGGCGGGCAATCCGCTTGAGAAGCGTGTTTGTCCCATCGACGGGAAGCGCGTGAAGAGCTGCATACACTGCCCCACCTGCGCGATAATGAACGGCTTCGGCGGCGCGGGCGCGTTCTCGGACGGCAAATACAACATCACCAACGATTTCGGCGGGAACCTGCACGAATACATAGGCAAGCCCATGGCGACCGAGCTGATGAACTATGTCGACTCCATCAACATGGCGCTGGGCGGCGCGGGCTCGAAGCTCTATTCCACCGCCGATTCGCACATCAAAAAGCTGTGCCTCCAGAACAAGCTGCATCTTCTCGACGCCTCCGTCAGGCACCTCGGCACAGATAAGAACTACGTTGTGCTTCAGCATCTTTACGACGAGCTGAAGGACGTTACGGATATCTACTTCAACTCCCCCGTCGCCTCCGTCGAAAAGGACGGCGAGGGCTTTGCCGTCACCGCGAAGGGCGAGCGGTTCACCTGCGATAAATGCGTCATCTCCGTCGGCAGGAGCGGCTCCAAATGGATGGAGAGCGTCTGCAGGGACCTTGATATCGCCACCAAATCGAACCGCGTCGACATAGGCGTCAGGGTGGAGCTGCCCGCGGAGGTGTTCTCGCATCTGACGGACGAGCTTTACGAGTCGAAGATCGTCTACCGCACGGAGAAATACGGCGACCTCGTCCGCACCTTCTGCATGAATCCGCACGGCAAGGTCGTAAGCGAAAACACGAACGGCATAGTCACCGTGAACGGGCACAGCTATGAGGATCCCGCGCTCCACACCGCGAACACGAATTTCGCGCTGCTCGTATCGAAGCACTTTACCGAGCCCTTCAACGATTCCACCGCGTACGCCGAGAACATAGCGAAGCTCTCCAACATGCTGGGCGGCGGCGTTATGCTGCAGAGGTTCGGCGACCTGATCGCCGGCAAGCGCTCGACGGTAAAGCGCATACAGGAGAGCTTTACCCAGCCCACCCTTTCGGCGACGCCGGGCGACCTTTCGCTCGTTATGCCGAAGCGCATACTGGACGGCATAATCGAGATGATCTACGCGCTCGACAAGATCGCTCCCGGCACCGCGAACGACGACACGCTCCTCTACGGCGTGGAGGTCAAGTTCTACAACATGGAGGTCGAGCTCGACTGCGATCTCGAAACGCGGCATAAGGGGCTGTACGTCATAGGCGACGGCTCGGGCGTGACCCATTCCCTCTCCCACGCATCGGCAAGCGGCGTGTACGTCGCAAGGAAGATCGCGGGGGAATGATCGGCAGGTTTTCAAGAGGTATCCGAATGAAGCGTTTTACCAAAGCTGCTGCGGCGGCGATGCTTGCGCTTGCCGCGCTTTTATCGGCGGGCTGCTCCGGAAAAACAGACAGCATTGAGACCGGCGCGGGCGTCGTCACGCAGGCGCCCGTCACCGCGGAGCCGACAGAGGCTCTTCCCACCCCGGAGCCCACTCCGGAGCCCACTCCCGAGCCGACGGAGGATCCTTCCGTCATACGCCTGATCTACGAAGCGGAGCTCAATGAGATCACCGCCCGCAACGAGTATTCCTCCGAAACGCAGCGGATAATGGTCGAATCGGCGCTTTCGCTCTACGGCAAGGTCAGCTATTTCTGGGGCGGCAAGAGCTATTATAAGGGCTTCGACCCCGAATGGGGCAAGCCCTACAAGGTCACGAGCGCGGGCGACCCCACCACGGGCGAGACGCTCCCCTACGGGCTCGACTGCTCCGGCTACATAAGCTGGTGCGGGGTGCAGCTGGGCAAGGGCGCAAAGTGGACAAGCAGCAACATCGGCGAGGGAACCTGGCACCAGTGGTCCAATTCCGTGGACGTTGAAGCGGGCGATATCCGCCTCGGCGACATCGTATTCCAGAACAGCTACCCCGGCGCCGAGACGCAGCACGTCGGCATAGTCGTCGGCTTCCTCGAAAACGGCGATCCCGTCATCGCCCACTGCTCCTGCACGGAGGGCGGCGTCGTCGTCACCACCGCGGGCGATACATTCATTTTTTACAGACGATTAAAATTCATGATATGATGAAAATAAGAATCATCAAATAACGAACAGCCCCGACTTAAGGCGAGCAAAGCGAGAAGCACTCAAGTTATTAGGACGCACGTTAAGCGAGCGAAGCGAAAAGCACTCAAGTTTTTAGGACGCACGCCAAGCGAGCAAAGCGAGCGTCGCCCACGTGGCCGAAAAATGTTTTTTTCGAGCCGAGTGGGCGTGACGCGCCGCGATAGGCGCGTAACCACGATAACTCAACTCCGAGGAACTCACGGGGCGGACGTATGCCGCCCGTTCTTCGCCTTCCCGACCATTCACCGGATGGTCGGGATCGCTCCGCGACCGTCTGCGAACCTCCTGCGAGACATTTCCGAGTAAGTGTGCACGATGTAGCGGTAGTGATACAGATTTGGGAAGCCCAAGATAATCTGAAGCATCCCTCATCCACCCTCGCCTTGCGGCTCCGGTCC
>CAMZAY010000237.1 GCA_947304365.1 uncultured Clostridia bacterium
GAGCCCTTGCGGCAGGCGATCTGCTGACGCTCCTGGCACATAAGGTCGCCGGTGAACATGATGGAGGCCTCGTTATCATTCGACGCGGCGGACGAATGATAGATCCCGTCGGCGCCGAGCGTGTAGCGGGGCGGAACGATGGGCGCGTTGGGGGGAAGGGGATCGCGGTATACGCGGTCATAGCCCAGATAATAGCCCTGATACCTTGCCTCGGCCTCATCCGCGTTCGCGGGGATGAAGGGCTCCTCGGTGGGAAGCACGGGCGCATCGGTGGCGGCGGGTATCGGAACTGCCGTGGGCGACGCGGGATCGGTATTATCGGGCGCGGCTGTGTGCGCGGCCTGATCGGGATCAGGGGCGCCGGATGGCGCGGGAGTGTGTATGGATATCACTTCCCTGTCGGGATCGGTTTTATCGCCTCCGCAGCCGAACAGCGCGGCCGCCAACAGCAGGCAGAGGACAAGGGCAAGGGTCTTTTTCATATCAGGCTCTTTCGGGTTCGTGATTTTTGATGGCGGCAAGCTCGTTCTTTCTGAGCTTGGAGAAATAGAACAGACTGACGGCGAGCGAAGTGCACTCGGCGATTATGAACGACCACCACACGGCGTCGAGCGAGCCGGTGGTCAGCGCAAGTATCGCGGCGGCGGGCAGCAGCGCGACGAGCTGGCGTATGAGGGACACCATCATGCTGTAAAAGCCTCGGCCGGTCGCCTGGAAAAGGGTGCCCATAGTGATACACACGGCGGCGATCGGGAAGTGGAGCGAGATGGTGCGGAACGCGCGCACGCCCGCGTCGGAGAGCGTGCCCTTGGTGTCGAACACGGAAACGATCTGCTTTGGGAATATCTGGAAGAGTATAAGGCCCAGCGTCATTATCATGACGCAGACTATCACAGTGCGCTTCCAGGTGCCCATCATGCGCTTGTAATCCTTTGCTCCGTAGTTATACGCGATTATGGACATTGAAGCGTTGGTTATTCCGAATAGGGGCATGAACACGAGCGACTGCATCTTATAATACACGTTCATTATCGCAACGCCCATGCCGTCGGTCAGGAAGCGCGACAGCACGAAGTTCATGCCGGTGTTCATTACCGAGCCTATGCCCTGCATTATGATTGAGGGCAGGCCAACGCGATAGATCTCGCGTATGGAGGTGCGGTTAGGGCGGAAGCCGCGGAAGGAGACCTTGATCTCGTGCCTGCCAAGCAGCACGAGCAGCATGGCGATCACCATGCTCACCCACTGACCGATAACGGTCGCTATCGCAGCGCCGGCTATGCCCATTTTGGGGAAGCCGAGGTAGCCGAAAATGAGTATGGGATCGAGCACGATATTGGTCACCGCGCCGGCAAGCTGCGCGGCCATGGAAAGATTGGTCTTGCCCATGGACTGCAGTATGCGGTCAAAGCCCATATGAATGAACAGGCCCATGCCGAACACCATGCATATGCGAAGGTAAGTCACGCCAAGCTCGTGCTGAGCGGGATCGTCGGTGAATATGCGGAAGAAGGGGCCGATCACGGTGAGGCCGAGTATGAGGAAAACTATCGCCGAAACGAATTCCAGGAATATGCCGTTGGAGGCTGCCGAGTTGGCCTCGTCAAAGCGCTTTTCGCCCAGCCTGCGGCTCATAAGCGAATTCATGCCCACCGCGGTGCCTATCGCGACCGAGAACATGAGGAACTGTATGGGATAGGCAAGGCCCACGGCGGTCAGCGCGTTGTTTACGCCCGCGGCGCTTATGGAATCCTCGATCCTGGCCACGAATATGCTGTCGACGACGTTATACAGCGCCTGCACCAGCATTGAAATGACCATGGGCAGGGACATATTGAACATCAGCCTGCCTATGGGCATGGAGCCCATCTTGTTTTGCTTAAGTGCTTTTTCCATGAAAACCTCTTTCAAACGCGGTTTTTACAGCAGGGAGGCATAGCTTATATCCTCGTGAAGCTCGCTCCCGTCATATCGAAGGCTCAGCGCGTAATCGCCCGCGGAGCCCGAAAGGACTATCGAATCGTGCCCGGCGTCGTAAATGAAGCGGGGCATTGTGGTGGAAAGGATCGGCGCGTTCTCAAGCCCGTTCACCGTGAGCACGGCGGGATCGAAAACGATCGATTCACGCTGACCGTCGCCGTTCATGTCGATGGAGAGAGTGCGCGTGTCGCCCGAAACGGACGTGTATATCATGGGGTTGTGCAGCATTATCTCAAGCCCGTTTTTAACGTATTCCTCGTATGAGGAGCGGATGACGAGCGAGCTCGAGCTGCCGCTGCGGTCGATTCCGAAGAGACGGCAGTAAAGGTTGCCGCCCTCGTCGGGATAGAAGAGATAATAGCCTTCCTTATTGTGCTTTTCTGAGAGGAAGAGCATATTGCTGCCGTCGAGCGAAACGAGACTGAGCTTAACGCCGATATCCATAAAGGGCCTGCCGTCTATGCAGAAAACGGGGCCGCCGTCGATATCGCGCACATCAAGCGTTTCGGGGGAGCCGTCACCGTTTATGTCGACGGATTCGCCCTCGGTCTCGGCATTTATCACCCTGCCCCCGAAGAGCGGATAGACGACGCCGGCGAGTATCCTGCCCTCGAGCGTTGTGGGCTCCTCGGTCGGTACGGCGGTGGGCGCGGGAGTGGGCGCTTCGACGGGAGCGAGCGTTGCGCCGGGGATCACGTCGATCACTTCGGGCTCGCCCGGGGCGGGATCGGACGCCTTGCCGCAGCCGGTCAGCAGCGCCGATAACGCGGCCGCCGCAAGTGCGGCCGATATTC
>CAMZAY010000238.1 GCA_947304365.1 uncultured Clostridia bacterium
AGCAGGCCGACCTCCCCGTAATTCAAAAGCTCCGTAATTGCGGCTTTCGCCTGTGCTTTTATTTCATCAAGAGAAATTTCCACTTGAATCACCTCCGTTACAGTTGTATTATATAGCTAAACAAATCTTAATTCAAGGAGTTGAAGACCGATGTTTAATATACTTGTTACGCCCCCCGTGAACGAAAAGCATAAGGCTATGCTCGAAAATGCCTGCCCCGGCGGGGATTTTCATTACGTGCTCCGCGAAAACGTGAAGGAGGAGGACGTTAAGGAAGCCGACGTCATAATCGGCAACATACCGCTCGACCTCGTCGGCAAATGCGAAAGGCTCAAGCTCCTGCACCTCAACATGGCGGGCGCGGACGGCTACCCCGAGCGCATGCCGGAGGGCGCTGTGCTTGCCAATTCCAGCGGCGCGTACGGCCTCGCCATATCGGAGCATATGCTCGGCATGCTGCTTTCGATCAAGAAAAAGCTGTATAACTACCACGCGAATCAGCTCCACTCCCTCTGGCATGACGAGGGCGGCGTCACCTCGATAGAGGACGCGGTCGTGCTCTCCGTCGGAATGGGCGATATCGGCGGCGAATTCACAAGGAAGTGCAAGCTCCTCGGCGCATACACGATGGGCATACGCCGCACCCTGCGCGAAAAGCCCGAATGGCTGGACGAGCTGCATACCCTTTCGGAGCTTGACGAGCTTCTGCCGAGGGCGGACGTCGTCGCGCTGTCGCTGCCCTCCGGCAAGGACTCGAACGGGCTCATGGACGAGCGCCGTTTGAGACTCATGAAGCCCGGCGCCGTGCTCATCAACGTGGGCCGCGGCAAGGCGATCAAAACCGACGCGCTCCAAAAGGTCTGCTGCGAGGGACGCATTTACGCCGCGCTCGACGTGACCGATCCCGAGCCGCTCCCCGCCGACCATCCGCTTTGGAACACGCCGAACGTCTACATCACGCCGCATATCTCGGGCTTCTTCCATCTGCCCCAGACGCTCGACAGGATCATAAAGATCTCCGCCGAGAACCTGAGAAGATTCGTTTCGGGCGAGACGATACTGAACCGCGTCGACAGCGCGACCGGCTACCGGCAGGAGAATGACCGGGCGTGAGAAAGCCCGGAAAGGCATAAGCAATTAGCAATTAGCAATTAGCAATTAGCAATTACCCCACGCATCCAACGCTTGTTCAAGAGCGGTCAACCTTCCGCAAAGGAAAGGCAGGACGCCGGTGAGCAGCCCAACCAAAAGGCTTCCATGAAAGGAAGCCTTTTTTGTATGTATTGTTATCAATGGGCTTTACAGCCGTATCACTTCTTCGCAGCCGAGCAGTTCGGCTTCCTTCTCGTCGTGGGTGATGAGAAGTATCCGGGTGCCCTCCGCATGCTCGAGTATCTTCCCGGCGATGCGGACGCGCATATCGGCGTCAAGCCCCTTGAAGGGCTCGTCAAGGAGCAGGGGATCGGGTCTGAACGCGAGCGCACGCGCGATGGCGGCGCGTCTCTGCTGACCGCCGGAGAGCTCCTTCGGGAGCTTGTCGGCGAACGGGGCGAGCTCCATTGCGTCAAGCAGCCTGCCGGCAAGCGCACCGTCGTCCGTAACGAGCCCGATATTCTTCCTCACGCTGTACCAGGGAAGGAGCCTATCCTCCTGGAACACGGCGGCGGGTCTTTCGCCGGGGTCGCGTATTATCTCGCCCGAGTCCGGCTTCAAAAGCCCGAGCATGAGCCTGACAAGCGTGGTCTTGCCGCGCCCGCTCTCGCCCATTATCGCGGCGCGCTTTCCTTTGGGGAGGGAGAGGGAGAAGTCCGATATGACCTTTTCATCGCCGTATGAGAACGAAACGCGCTTTATTTCCATTTTACGATCCTCCCGACGATGAGCACGAACAGTTTTTCAAGCGCAAAGCTCAATATTATGACCGCCGCCGTCCAGGCGAACAGGTCGGGCGTTTCAAGATACAGCTTGCTTTCGTAGATCGCCTTGCCCATGCCGAACGCGGGGTGGGCGATGACCTCCGCCGTTACGCCGGATTTCCACGCGAAGCCGAGGCCCGTCGTGCAGGCGGAAAGGAAATGCGGAAGCACGGACGGCGCATAGACCGTCTTAAGCTTCTTTGCCCTTGAAAAACCGAATACCTCCGCCATTTCGAGAAGCTGCGGATCGGTGGAAGCGATGCCCGCGGCTACGTTCGTCCACGCGACGGGGAGCACTATCAGGAACGCAATGAACATGGGCGTCAGCGCGGAGGAGAGGTATAAAAGAACGAGTATTATGAACGAAGTGACCGGCGCGGCCTTCACGACGGAGCGCAGGGGGTCGAGCAGCGCCTTCAAAAAGCCGGAAACGGCGGTGATTATGCCGAGCGCGGATCCCGCGGCAATGCCGAGCAGGAACCCCGCGAATACACGGAGCAGCGTAAGAAAACAGCTCTTCCAGAACACCGCGGTCCCCGCGAGCGCAATGAGCGCCTTAAGCGTTACCAAAGGGGAGGGGAGCAGCAGCTTGCTCCCGACAGCCCATGCCGCCGCCTGCCAGACGAGTATCCAGCAGGCGGCTATGGCGACAGTCCTTATTATTTTGTTTTTGAAAAGCCCCTTCATCAATAGTAGAGGTCTTCAGCGGGAAGCTTGCCTCCGACGGACTTGGGCTCCGCGGCGAAGAACACCTCATAGAGAGCGGAGGCGGAGGCCTTCATATCGTCACCGGTGATGAAAACGATGTTGCAGCGGGGGATGGCGGCCTTTGTACCGGGAACG
>CAMZAY010000239.1 GCA_947304365.1 uncultured Clostridia bacterium
CCGCTGTCGAAAACGCCTATCGGCCGGTCGTCGTATTCGGTTTTGACCGGGTTGTCATTCATGCGCGTGATGATGCTCCATGGGGTCGCCGCCCCGTCGGTCGGTATATGCGTTCAGCCTGTCGAGGAATATCGCGGCGGCAAGCATATCCGCCGCCCCTCCGCAGTTGATGTTGCGCCCGATGAGCTCGCGGTCGAATACGACCGCCTCGGGCAGACGCTTCGGGAGGGGCAAAGCCATTATCTCCCCCGCCCTCCTGCGGACGAACTCCGCGCCTTCCGCGCCGCCGCGCTTGTAGGCGTTGGTATCGTAAAGCTCCGCCATTATGCCTATCAGCGCAAGCGCATAGCAATCGTTTTCATCGAGCCCCATCAGCTTGAAGCCGAGTATGCGGCGGTACGCGTTCGCCGCCGCGGGGAAGCCGAGCCGCGCCTCTGCATCGGCGCCGAGAGCGCCCTCCGCGCCGACCGAATAGCGTTCCCTGACGAGCGCGCCGTTGGTCCCCCTGCCGGGATCCGGACGGGTGAGCGCCATCCTCTTTGCCTCTTCAAGTATATCGGGAACGGCGTGGGCCTTTCCCTCTGCGGCGAGCTTCGCGTATGCCGAAGCGATGAGTCCCAGGCAGAATATCGCGCCCTTGTGGGTGTTTACGCCGCCCGTCGCCTGCTTCATTTTCGCCTCCGCCTCAACGCCCAGGATCGTGAGCTTGGTCATAAGGCTCGCCCCGCGGTCGAGCGTACAGCTCTCATGCGAGGGGCAGTCGGCGCAGTTCACGCCGTCGTCCTCTTCGCAGCCCTCGCCGTGACCGGATGCGGGCTCGGAGGTATCGGCGGCGGTGTACGCCATCGAATAATAATAGGGCGCAAGCGTCTCGGCGCTTTTCACAAAGAGCGGAACGTCCATGTCCTTGTTCGCGCCGTTGTTGTTCATATCGACGAGCCCCGCCTTGGGGGTCGCGAACACCTCTGCGCAGAGCGCCTCATATGCCGCAACGGACGCGGAATATGCGATCGCCTCCCGCGTGAGCTTCTCCGTTGCGGAGGCGAGCTCCTCCAAAGAATGGGCGCGGCTCCTTGCGCACTCCCTGGCGTTTTTGCCGCAGACGAGGCATTTCCTCGGCCTCTGTCTTTCGAGCTTGACGCCGTTTTTATCGATAACGTCTATATCGAAGAGGCGGCCGAAGCCCGATTCCTCCTCCGTTTTCACGGCGACGGCCTTTATCAGCCTCGCGTTGAGGCCGCTGTAAACGAACAGCGCCTCGCAGCCGGTGTGGGCTATGCTGTATTCCTCATGCACGCGCGCGGCGTTGAAGCGGGAAAGCGCGTCCTCCAGCGCCCTGAGCCCCGTGTTGAAGGCGATCTCTATCGCCTGGGAATACTTGATCGGCCCGGCGATATTCATCGTGAAAGATATCACGGGGAGCGAATGCTCCTTCACGAGCTCGCTTATGCGGGCGGCCCGCTCCTCCCGCCGGGAGGCCATATCCTCCACGGTCACGGGCTTTTCATCTATCTTTTTTGCAGCGTGGCTGTGCGCGCAGTCATGTCCGCAGACGGCGCAGAGCCTTTCATCGCATTTTATCTCTTCCATTTTATCGATCGGTCCTTTTGATATTTCAGTGCACCCTTGCTTAGAACTTCTGGGATAGTTCGTTATCTCCGCGTGCGGAGTCCTTTCGTGAGGCTTCCTGAGAGTTGTTTTTTATGTTCATTAGCATCGAGCTTTCTTCCGCGGTGAACGCCATGGCCTTTGCGAAGCAGTACGAAGCGCCGTCCAGATCCATTGACTCGAGCCGCGCCTTACCGCATTTTATCCAAAGCGAGGCGATATCCTCCGCAGAGGAGCCCCCGCAGAGCGCCATCACCTTTTCGGCGGAATCGAGGTCGCCCTCGTTCATGAACCTTTCCGCACAGCTCAGGCGCACCGGATCGAGCAGATCCGCGAAGCGGGACCCGCGTGAGATGCAGGAAAAGCAGTTCTCCGCCTCCACTCTTTCGCCCGCGGCGTACGCCTTAACGCCTTTTTCATAATAGGCGGAATCGAGCTTGTCATACACGGAATGCTCCGCCCCGCCCTTAAGATAATAGGTCCTCGCCTGGGCGAGATCGCCGCTTTCGAAGCCCTTGTCGCCCGCGGCGATCCATGCGCGTTTGGCAAGCGCGGGCGCGTCCTTATAGGCGCCCATCGCCTCGAACTGAAGGGCCGCGGCAACAAAATCGCCCTCCTCGTAAAGCTCGACGGCACTGTTATACGCCTTTAGCGGCAGCACCTTTTCGGGGTATGCCCAGAACACGAACACCGCCGCCGAAGCAAGCAGCACCGCGCCCGCTGCTATCAATGCAATGAACAGCTTTCTCATCACATATACCTTTCTCGGATCAATTCGAATGTGCTTTCGGGAACGAGCCTCGATACCGTTTCAATATCGCCCGCATCCATGGCCGCGCGGACGCGGCTCGCTCTATGCCCCTTTGGGGCAAAAGCTCCTTCATAAGCTCGTTATACTTATTGGTAACGGGGCAATAGGGCTCCGTACCCACGAAACGCCGCGTTATATTGAGCGCAGGAGCTATTTTTTCGGCAAAAATAACAAGGTCCAGGGACGCGTTGACCTTTTCGGCGTCAACGTCGTCCTTCATGAAATAGGTCGGGAAGGTGGCGTGGGAGATCATGTAATCGCCGCTCGGCTGCACGGTGACGTTGGCAATATCCTCCGTGCCGCGGCGCACCATCTCGAGCCTGTCGGAAAAAGTGAAG
>CAMZAY010000240.1 GCA_947304365.1 uncultured Clostridia bacterium
GCCGCTTCGTATATTAACAGAATAACGAAGGACGGTCTGCAAGTAAAGCATCCGACTTATTGCAGAGCAGGCTTATACGGGCCTACCAAATGCCCCGACGGCGAAAACGAGGAGGGCGGCCATTGCGTCGCCTGTTGGGAAGAATTGATGCCAGAGGAGGATTGACCCATGCCACCGAGAGAACTTAGCCCGGAAGCGCCCTTTCGAACGTTCGTTATTGACGAAGAAGGGAACTCGACGGAAATAACGTGCAGCCCTGACGTCACCGAGATCTTAAACAACGCAACAGATCCCTCGTCCTGCGGCTTTGCCTTCGAGCCGATAAAGATAACTATACCTACCAACTTTGGCGAGGAACTCATAGCCTTTTTGATCGGACTAAAAACGAAGGACTACCGGCGTATGAAAAAACTCAGGCACATAGCAGAACACTCAAAGAGCGGACGCATAAGAGTGAAAGCGGAAAAATACGCCCGCCGAATCTTTATGAGCGGCCAATAAAAAGGAGCAAACCATGACCCTTCCCCAGATGCGCGAGAGCGAGAAAACATTTTTGACGCCCGGCGACGTTGCCGACGTGCTCGAAACCGACCCGAACACCATCCGCGCCCAGGCGCAGGACGATCCCTCGAAGCTCGGCTTCCCGGTGATAGTGCTCTGCAGCCGCGTGAAGATCCCGCGCCTGCCGTTCCTCAAATTCATCGGCGAGCTCTTCCCGGAGGGTGCGTAATGAACTGCCGGATTATGCAGCGCGACGAGTTCGTCGCCCGGCTCATGGCCGATCAGGAGCTGCGAAAGCGTAAAGAGCGCATGCGGCAAGTGAAGGCCGCCGACGACCTCGGCGCCATCAAACGAAAGAAACAGGAGCGGTGGCTGCGCCAAGCGAAACGCCGCCGTCCGCGATAACGAGAAAAGAAAGGAGGCCCCGATGGGCAAGACTTACTGGAACCAGTGCCCCTACTGCGGGGCGCGCCTCGATCCCGGCGAGCGCTGCGACTGCCGCAAGGCCAAGGCCGAGCGCAAGCCCGCAAAACCGATCACTAAACCCGCAAAGGAGAAAATAGCATGACCAAGCAGCTTTGGACGAAAGAGGAAGAAGACCGCCTCATTATGATGGCGGCGCAGGGCAAGACGAACAGGCAGATCGCCGACGCCCTGAGAAGGACCGAGTGCGCCGTCGCTCATAAGTATGCCAAGCTCGGGATCAAAAAGCGCGTGCCCGAAGAGCTCAAGGCCGAGGAGCCCGAGGACGAGACCGGCGACGGCAGCACCGAGCTCGAACGCGAGATCCGCTTCCAGGCCTCGGTGATCGACACGCTGAGGGCAACCTTGCCACCGTGCTGGAGCGCACGAACGAGCTGTCGAATGACGCGACGCAAATGCGCGACGCCGCGCACGGGCTAACGAAGGAGGTAAACGCCTTTGCGGACAGGCTCTATATCGTGGAGCTCTGGCTTTCGCAGAGCCGCTTTTACCGCCTGACGCACAGCTTCAGGAAGTTTGCGGAGGCGCACCGTGAAGATTAAGAGCGCTTCCGGCGTCACCCTGCCGCAGCTGCCCGAGGGCGCTTACTGCGAGATATCGGGCGTCAGCCCCGCCAAGATGCAGAAATGCCCGCTTATGAACTTTGACGATATGGGCGGCTACTGCGTGCCCGAGCTGTGCGAATCCTACAAGATCGCCGAGAGGAGGCGGAAGCATGAAGGTGCTGACCACGCCAAGCCAGGACGGTAACGGCTTTGCGGTCGACTCCGCGGACCTGGCAAACACCATCTGCAAGCTCGGCAAGATCGAGTGGAAGAGCTTTGACCTGCTCGACGAGATATGCCAGCACCGGTGCCGTCACGAGCACGACGCGCACAAGAACGGGCTGCGGCATGCGGATCTTTACTACTGCCAGCGCTGCCCGGTAACAAAACTCCACGACATGATCTATAAGGGGGAAAAGAAGAATGAACTGGATCGGGATATTTTTTAGCTTCATGATCCCCGGCGCCGTCGTCGTCGGCATGATCGCCGGGATCATCTGGGAGCACCGCGAGCATAAGCGCGCCAAGCGCCGCCACACGCGCTGTCACAGGCCTATAAGCACGTGGCAGGATCTGCGTATAAGCGAATGAAACGCCCGAATCTCGACCCGCAGGAGCTCTACGAGAAGAGCATACGCCCGCACGCTCCGAACCCGGACACCGAGCCGTATTGGTTGAAAAAAATCCGGGAACGGAAGGCGCGGGATGGGAAGAACAGAGTTTATGGAGGTAACTATGAATCAACTGGTAATGATTCCGATCGATATGATCCACCCGCACCCGGACAACCCGCGAAAGGATCTTGGAGATCTGAACGACCTGAGCGCGAGCATCAAGGAAAGCGGCCTGCTGCAGAATCTCACAGTCATTGAAGGAAGCTATCAGACCGAAGAAGAGTTCAATGCGGAATGGCGCGACGAGCTCGATATGTTCATCGAACAGGATCCCGATATCGAGTTTTCCCCGCCGCAGTATGATCCACACAAGGCCACCGGCGCAGGCTTTACTGTCATAATCGGCCACCGGCGCTTGGCTGCCGCGCGCCTTGCCGGGCTCACAGAGGTGCCCAGCGTTATATCCGACATGGATTATAAAACACAGCTCGCCACGATGATGGCCGAGAACGTGCAGCGCTCGGACTTGACGCCGCTCGAGCAGGCGAACGGTTTCCAGCTCATGATGGATCTCGGGATGAGCGTCGCCGAGGTTGCCGACAAAACTGG
>CAMZAY010000241.1 GCA_947304365.1 uncultured Clostridia bacterium
TTCCGCGCCCTCGCGGGGAAGGAGCCGCTCGGAAACGAGCTTCTTGAGCGCGTCAAGTCCGTCGCCGGTAAGGGCGCTTATACAGACTGCATTGAGGCCGCAAAACTCCCCGTTTTCATTAGGAAAAACAATGTTCTCAAGATCGCTTTTCGTGATCACGGCGACAGCCCTTTCGGGGGATAAGAACGCCCTTATCGCCTCGTCCTCGGTCGAGAACGGGCGAGCGCCGTCGACGAGCCACAGCACAAGATCCGCCTCCTCCGCAGCGCGGCGGGAGCGTTCGATGCCCATCAGCTCCACGCTGTCGAATGTGGAACGGATGCCAGCGGTATCGACGAACACGACGGGCAGCCCGTCTATGGCGGCGGATTCCTCCAGCGTGTCGCGGGTAGTGCCGGGGATATCGGTCACTATCGCACGTTCCTTCAAAAGAAGGGCGTTCAAAAGCGAGCTTTTGCCCGCGTTCGGACTGCCTATTATAGCGACGCGCGCGCCCTCCCGAAGTATGCGGGAGCGCATTCCGCCCTCCGCAAGGGCGCGGATCTCGGCCTTGATCGGAGCGATCTCGGCGATAAGGGCGGCTTCGTCAAGCTCGACCTCGCCCGTATCGTCGTCCATGGCGTTGGCGAGCCTTGCCAGAGCGAGCTTGGTGCTTTCATAGAGCGAAGCGATCTCGCCTGAGAGCCTTCCCTCGAGCTGCCCCGCGGCGGCGCGCCTCTGTCTTTCGGCGGAGGACGCGATCAGGTCCATAACGGCCTCGGCGCGGGCAAGATCCATTTTCCCGTTGAGATATGCCCTTTTGGTGAATTCGCCGGGCTCCGCGGGAACGGCAAGGCCCGTGCCGGCGATAAGCTCCATGAGCTTCGCCGCAACTGCGGGGGAGCCGTGGAAGCTTATCTCGACCATATCCTCGCCCGTGTAGGACGAGGGCGCCCTGAAATACACGGCGCAGCAGGCGTCGACGGTGCTTCCGTCCGCGTCGGTGATGCGCCCGTACGAAACGCGCCTGTGCTCGAGCCTCCCCTTAAAGACGGCTTCGGCGGCGGGCTTCGAATCGGGGCCTGTCATTCTCAAAATCGCAATTGCACCGCCCACGGGTGTGGACAGTGCAAATACGGTGTTTCTGTCATTCATTGTTTTTATCTGCGGGCTTCGTGCTCGAGAACATGGGGTTCGCCGCCCTTGCCGCCGCATAGAGCCTTTCGTACTCCTCGCGGCTGATCACGTCGTTCTCGTTATCCTCGGGCTTCTCGTTCCTCACGCGCGGGGCGCCTGTGCGTCCGTTCCTTCCGCGGGGATAGCTCCTGCCCCTGCGGCGGGGAGTCACGACAACGCGGCGGTTGGGCTCTTCGCCCTCGGAATGAGTGGTGACGTCGGGATTGTTCTGCAAGGTGGAGTGGAGCACGCGCCTCTCGTAGGGGTTCATCGGCTCAAGCGCGCGGGGCCTGCCCGTTGCGCGGACCTGCGCCGCGACCTTCCTGGCAAGGCGCTTCAGCGTTTCCTCACGCTTTTCGCGGTATTCCTCGGTGTTGAGGGTCACGCGGGTATAGCCCTCGGTCTTGCGGTTCTTGTTAATAACAAGCCCGGTAAGATACTGCATGGCGTCAAGGGTCTCGCCCCTGTGACCGATCAGCATGCCCATCATTTCGGAGTCGATGCGCAGCCTTAAGCAGTCGTCGTCATGAGCGGCAAGCACGGTCGCTTCGGCGCCCATATGCTCGATAAGGCCCTTTACGAATTCGGCGGCGGGATTGCCCTCAGCCTCCTCAAGGGTGTAGACGAGCTCCTTCGCGGGCTCCTTGGCGGGCTCCTTCGCGGCTTCCTCGGCGGGCTCTTTACGCTCGGGCTTTTCACGGCGTTCGCCGCGCTGACGCCTGTTCTCGCGGCGCTCCTCGTTACGGGCGGGCGCCTCGGCGGGGGCTTCCTCACGTACGGGCTCGGCGGCCGCGGGCGCGGCTTCCTTCACCTGCTCCTGCGCGGGCTTTTCTTCCTTCCTGGGGCGGCGTTCGTTTTTCTCATCCTCGCGCCTGTGCTTTTCGGCGTTCTTCTTCTCCCTGCGGGCTTCCCTCTCGGCGGCTTTCTCGGCCTTCCGATCGAACTTCTCGCGGTTTTTCTCGAAACGCTCGTCCGCCTTACGGATATAGTCGGGGACCTCGAATTCCTCGGCGGGACGCTGGGTAAGCTTTACTATCGCGGGCTTCGCGCCAATGCCGAGAATGCCCTTCGTTTCGGTCTGGATTATCTCGATCGATACCTCGTCGATCGAGATCTCAAGCTTCTGCAGTCCCTTGAATATCGCTTCGTCCACGGATTTGCCCGAGGACTGTATCATTTTGAGTTCGGCGTCCATTATTTAGCGGCCTCCTTTTTCTTTTTACTGTCGAATACAGCGTTGATGATAAGAGTCGATATGAGCTGGATCGCGCCGGAAACCGTCCAGTAGAACGCGAACGCGGTGGTGGAGCTCATACAGATCAGGATACTCATTACCGGGAAGAAATACATCATGGCGTTCATCTGCTTGGCCTGCTCGTTCTGCTGGCCCTCCTTCTTGGAACGCCTCATCGATATGATGGTCGAAACGAGCTGCATGCCCGCGGCGAGGAACGGCATGATAAGGAAGCCGTTTGCGGGGGTCTTGCCGTTTTTGGAGATCGCGTCGGGATAACGCTTCATAAGCGCGTTATAGATATCGGCGCCGGTGGCGGTGGACTGG
>CAMZAY010000242.1 GCA_947304365.1 uncultured Clostridia bacterium
GGTCGACCATGACCGGAAGTTCTGCCGCGAGTATTTCCTCGGCATGAAAAAGGCGCGCTTCAATGTCGTCGATCAGCCCCAGTATTTTTACAAAAAATCCGAGGGCTTCCGCCACATCGAGGAGCGGGCGAAAAACGGCAAACTCTACTACCTCCACGCGGAGCCGTTTGAATATTGCGTTTCAAACGTCCGCGCGATCGAAAAAACCGACGACATGATCCAATACGAGAAGGTGCAGGACACACAGCGCATCGACGTGTTCGACGCCGCCGTGTTCGCCTGCATCCGCTATCTTGACAGCATGGAGCATCAATCCAACATCATCTACTAAGGAGCTTTGGAATGGGAATATTCGACATATTCAAACGCAACCGCGGGCATCCCGCCGAAAAAGCCGAAACGGCAAGCACACTGCAGATCCGCGCAGTGACTAAGCCCGACGGCTCGCCCTGGTGCCCCATCGGCTATACGCCGCTCTCGGATGTGCCGGAGATCAAGGCCGGAATGCGCAAGATCGCCGAGCTCATGAGCGTTATGCCGCTGCACCTTATGCGCAACACACCAAACGGCAACGTGCGCGAAAACAACGAGCTGTCGAAAAAGCTTGACGTCAACCCCTGCAAACGGCTCACGCGGCCGCAGTGGATCTATAAGATCGTCATGGACATGCTTGTGAAGGGCAACTCCTACGGCATACCGATCTATCGGGAGCGCATCCTGGCCAACATCATCCCCGTCACCATGGGCGGCGTCATAGAGCCCGACGGCCTCGGCGACTACACCGTGACCATCAACGGCATAGACTACGACCCCGACGAGATCCTGCATTTTGTTTACAACGCGGATCCCGACAACCCGTGGAACGGCTGCGGCCTCGCTCCGGAGCTGCGCACGGTCATAAACGCATTAAAGCAGGCGTCCGTCACCTCGCAGGCCATCATGGAAAACCCCATGCCCGCCGTCGTGATCCGCGTTGATAATCTCCTTGAGGATCTCTCCACGCCGGAAGGCCGCAAGGAGCTCTCCGACCGCTATATAAAGAGCGTCGACGCCGGAACGCCGTGGATGATCTCCGCCGCAAACTTCGAGGTTCAGCAGATCAAGCCGCTGAGCCTCAACGATCTCGCCATCAAGGACGATATCGAGATCAACAAGAAGACCGCCGCGGCGATCCTCGGCGTGCCGCCGTTCGTGCTCGGCGCCGGGGATTTCGACAAGGACGCTTTTAACAACTTTGTTTCAAGCCGCCTGCAGCCGATAGCCGTGCTCATCGAGCAGGAGCTCACACGCAAGCTGCTCTATTCGCCCGATCTTTTCTTCAAATTCTCGAATCGTCAGCTTTACAGCTACACGATGGAAGAACGCCTGAAATTCTCCACGGCCCTCATGGATCGCGGCGTGCTTTCGGGCAACGAAGTGAGGATCGAGTTCGATATGGAACCCGTCGAGGGCCTTGACGAGCGCAAGGTGCTCGAGAACTATATCCCGGTCGAAAAGTCCGGAAATCAAAACAAGCTCAACGGAGGAGGTGAGTAAATGGAAAAGAGAACGCTCTTCGGCAAGAATCTCCGCGCCGAAGAAGCCTCGGAAGCTCCGCGTATCGTCGCGGACTTTGTTGTTTTTGGCGACGTCTACGACATGGGCTGGGGCGCCTTCGAGCGCATTGACCCGCACGCCTTTGACAACACGCTCTCGGGCGATATCCGCGCGCTGATCGATCACGACACAGCGCTCGTGCTCGGACGAACGAAAGCCGGCACGCTGCGCCTGTGGGTGGACGACTACGCCATCCGCGGCGAGATCGACATCAACCCCGACGACCGCGCGGCGATGGATCTTTACGCACGAGTCAAGCGCGGCGATGTCTCACAGTGCTCGTTCGGCTTCGAGATCGTCCGTGAGGAACGCGAGGAAATGTCCAATGGCGTTATGTGGACGATAATGGAGGTCAAGCTCTGGGAGGTCTCCGTCGTCACCTTCCCCGCGTACCAGGCGACGAGCGCCGTCGCCCGCAGCTCCGCGAGCGCTTCCCGCGCCATGGAAGATTGGAAAAACCGCATGAAAGCGAGGTTATCAAATGACAAGACCCGAATTGATGGCGAAGCTTGACGAGGCTCACGCCGCCGCCAAGGCTCACAGGAGCGCATGGGCGGCGCTTGAGACCCGCTCCGCCGACGTCAAGAGCAGGCGCGATTCCGCGAACGCGGAAATCGACGCCCTTCCGCTCGACGCCCCCGACACAAAGCGCGCAGAAATCGAAGCCGAAATCGACGAGATAAAGGCTGACGAAGCCGCGCTCGACAAGGAGATCGCCGAGTATAACGATGACCAGGCGCGCCTTGACGCCGCCGTGACCGAGCTCGAAGACGAGCTCAAGGCCGCGGACGAAAAAGCACAGCGCGCCGAAAAGAAAACCGCTACCAAAACCGAAAAAACCACAAGAAAGGAAATCGGAAACATGAATAAAGAAACCCGCACTCTCTTCCCTGACCTCGAGACGCGCGCCCGCTTTTTTGAGCAGGACACCGTTAAGAATTTCGTCGAGGAGGTACGCTCCCTGGCAAAGCGCGGCGTGCAGAACGGCTCCGTCCTGATCCCCGTCGAAGTGCTCGACGTGATCAGGCCCGCTATCGAGCGCGCCTCCAAGCTTTACAGGCATGTCCGCGTCCGTCGTCTCTCCGGCAAGGGCCGTCAGCCTGTCCTGGGCGAAG
>CAMZAY010000243.1 GCA_947304365.1 uncultured Clostridia bacterium
GTCGGTAAACCTGATGGAGGGGATCTCGTCAAAGCTCACCTCCTCCCCCGCCGCGCCCGCGGATGAGAGCGCCGCAAAGGCCGCCGATTTCGCGCTGAGGCTCTTCAGGGCAAGCGCCGCCGGCCGGGACGGCAATCTGCTTGTATCCCCGCTGTCCGTGCTCTGCGCGCTCTCAATGACCGCAAACGGCGCAAAGGGAGAAACGCTTGCGCAGATGGAAGAGGTGCTCGGAATGAGCCGCGATGAGCTCAACGAGTTTTACCGCAATTATACCGCGCTTTTGCCGAGCGGAGAAAAGTACAGAATGGATAAGGCGAATTCCATCTGGTTCACGGCTGACGAGCGCTTTTCCGTGAACGGGGATTTCCTTCAGACCAACGCCGATTATTACGGCGCTGATATCTACAAGGCGGCCTTCGACGAGGGCACCCTTGAGGATATCAACAACTGGGTCAAGGATAAGACCCGCGGCATGATACCGCAGATACTCGACAGGATCCCGGACAGCGCGCTGATGTATCTGATCAACGCGCTGGCTTTCGAGGCCGAGTGGGAGAAGGTGTATTATAAGGAATCCGTCCGGCCTGGCGAGTTCACGCTCGAGGACGGCAATAAACGTTCCGTCGATTTCATGTACAGCGAGGAACACGAATATCTTGCCGGCGAGGGCTTCACGGGCTTCAAAAAGTATTACGCGGGCAGGAAATACGCCTTTGCCGCGCTGCTGCCCGATGAGGGCGTGACGGTGGACGATCTGATCGCCTCCCTTGACGCCGCAAAGCTGCTGCAGGCTTTGGCCGAGCCCGAATACGCAGCGGTGAACGCCTCCATGCCCAGATTCGAGACCTCGTATTCCGCCGAGCTCTCCGAGCTTCTCATCGGCATGGGCATGAAGGACGCCTTCAACCACGGCATGGCCGATTTTTCCGGCCTGGGCTCCTCCACCGGCGGCAACATATTCATAAGCCGCGTGATACACAAGACATTCATTTCGGTCGACGAGCTTGGCACCAAAGCGGGCGCGGCGACGCTGGTCGAGATGAGCGATGAAGCATTGCCCCTCGATATCAAGGACGTGCGCCTTGACCGCCCGTTCGTCTATATGCTCATAGACTGCGAAACGAACCTGCCCTTCTTCATCGGAACGATGATGGATCCGGCGAAATGACGGAGTATAAAAAAGGCCCAGATCGGGGCTTTTTTTATGCCATTTTCATGCTTTCGGCCTGTTTTTTCCGCTCCTCCATCAGCGCGCGGTCGTAATCGAGCAAGTACGGTTCGAGCTTGGGATAGAAGGCGAGGAGCTTCCCGGCGTCCGCGAAAACTATATCGCAGCCGCGGTCGTCATAGATGCACATCACGCACTCGTTTTTGAACGATACGAAGCCGAGGTCGGGGTTGAAACGGTCTTCGGCGCACTGCCTGATGAGCTTTTCGTTATCGAAGCCGCGCCCGTCGGAATAGCAAATCATGCGGTTATTGCGCACCAGCCCGTCCTCGGCGCTCAGAGCGCAAGCGACGTCCCTTATCGCCTCGTGCCTGTATCCGTCCTGAAAGCTCAGCAGAAAACGCAGCTTATGCGTTTCATAGCGAAGGCTCGGCCCGCTTGCGGGCGCGGTCTCCCCCGCCCCGCCGCTCTCGGAATAATCGGTGATCGCGTAATTGAAAACCACCGCGTCGGGGCCGTCTTCAAAAAGAATGCCGAATATCTCCCTTGCCCTTTTGAGCGCCGAGCGCATCGAGCCGAGCGAAAGCCCGCACCTGAGCGAAAGCGCGTTGTGATAGAACAGGGGCGGATAGTATTTAAAGCTGCTGTCAAGCAGGTTTTTTTCGATCTCAGACATATTCGCCGCTCTCCGTTGGCAAGGGGCGGCAAAAAGCGCCTTCACCCTTATCATCCGCATCGAATTCCTCTATAAGCTTTGGCTCAAAGCCCAGGCTGTCGGCCGAGCAGAGCTCGTACTTCACTCCGTTCAGCTCGCCGCGATAGCCCACCGCCCATGCAAGGCTGCCGTGCAGATGCCCATAGAGGCAGCGTGAAACGCCGTATTTCTCCATCAGCGCGGTAAAGCCCGTAAGGTTCCCGTCGCGCATGACGGGCGGGAAATGGAGCATGGCGATCACAGGCCTTTCCCCCGCGATGCGCGCCGCGGCGGAAAGCGAAAGCTCGAGCCTTATAAGCTCTCGTTCATAGATCTTCCTGTCGTCGGCGGAAAAATCGGGATCCGAAGGCAGCAGCCAGCCCCTTGAGCCCGCTATAACGGCGGGGCCGATATCGCAGGCGTCGTTCTGCACAAGGCGCAGGTTATCGGGCAGCGCCGCGCGCATCCGAGTCAAAGAGCCCCACCAGTAGTCATGGTTGCCGCGCAGCAGCACCTTGACCCCGGGGAGCTCCGAAATCGCGTTAAGATCGGGCAGCGCGTCGGCAAAGCGCATTGCCCATGATATGTCGCCGGGAATGAGGACGGCGTCGTCCTCCCCCACCTTCTCTCGCCATGAGCCGAATATGCGCTCGCAGTGACCCGCCCAGTGGGGACCGAAAACGTCCATGGGCTTGCCCGCGCCGCCGTCCATGTGAAGATCGGCTATGGCAAAAAGCTTCATCTGATGTTATCCCTTCAAAGTCTTTCTGGCGGGGGTAACGCCCTCGTCGATATCCTCTTCTTCATATGCGAAGGCGGCTTCCT
>CAMZAY010000244.1 GCA_947304365.1 uncultured Clostridia bacterium
TTCGTCACGTCCACACTGACCTTGGCGGGATCTATGTTGGCGGGCACAAGCTTGTAAATATCCGAGATGCGCAAAGGATCGCTGTCGGCGTCCATCGCAATGCTGCTGCCGAAGGGCAGCTCGATATCGGAAAGGAGGCCGCCGCGGCTGACAATGAGCGTAACGCTCTGTTCGGGCTTAAGCGCAGCGCCGGAATCGGGATCCGTTCCCTTTATAACGCCCGCGCTCACGGTATCGTCATATTCATAGATCAGATCCACAGCATGGCCGCTCAGCAGCGCATTTGCCTCGTTAAGATCTGTGCCTCTGAGATAGGGCATCACGCCCTCTTCCTGTTCGGACGCCATGCCCCTGTTGACCGTCACATTGATCGGCGTGCCGGGCATGACCAGCTCCCCATAGCGCGGGTCCTGCGCCATTATGCAGCCCACGTCGACGGCGTCCGTTTCCTCGCTGCCGGTGATCGCAAAGCTCCAATCGCCGAATCTTGTCTTGGCCTCGTCCTCGGTCAGCCCCACAAAATCCGGCACGGTCTTCCTGCCGCTGGCTATTTTGTCGATCGAAACGCTGCCCTTAAGGTCGATAACGCCGCTGAGCAGCAGCGCGGCAAACACGCCGCCCAGCAGGAGCACGCCGGCAAGCGCCGCATATACCCACCGGGAAAGCGCCCACGGCTTCATTTCTCTCTTATCGTCCTTTCTGGGGACTGCGGTGCTGAGAAGCTCGTTTTTGAACTCTTCCGCCGTTTGCGTGCGGCAGTCGATATTGGTATTGAGCGCGTTGAGAAGCGCCGTCTCCGCTCCTGCGGGGATATCCGCCCCAAGCCTGGACGGGGCCTTGAGCGTGTCGTTAGAAGCCCTTTCAAGCGATTCCTCGGGCGTTACGCCGGTGAGCATCTTATACATGGTCGCGGCGCACGCATACACGTCCGACCAGGCGCCCTGGTTCCCCCTGGAACGATACTGCTCGGGCGGCGCATAGCCCGGCTTGAGTATTACGGAAAGGCTTTTGGAGACGTTTGCCGTTGCATACCTTGCCGCGCCGAAATCCAGCAGCTTGACCCTGCCCTCGTTGGTTATGAAAATATTGTCCGGCGAGATATCCCTGTGGACAATGCCCTTTGAATGCACCTGCGAGAGCGCGTCAAGCACGGGTACGATCACGTTCATCGTATCCGCAAACGACTGAGGCCCCTCCTCCTCGAGCATGGCCTTGACCGTCCTTCCGTCAAGGAGCTCCATGACCATATAGGCCGTATTGTTTTCGAAGAAGCAGTCATAGATCGAAACTATGCCCTCGATGCTCCTGAATTTTGAAAGCCTTTCGGACTCGTCCACAAAGCTCTGCAAGCCCTTTATATAGCTCGCTTCGCTTTCATCACCGCCGAAAACGCTGACTTTCACCGTGCGCGGCGTCCTTGTGGCGAACTCGCTGGGAAGATATTCCTTGATCGCCACGCGGCGTTCGAGCACCGCGTCAAAGCCCGCGTACGTTACTCCGAAGCCGCCGTAACCGAGCGCGCGTCCGACAAGGTATCGGTCGCTTTTGAGCCACGTTCCCGGCGCAAGCTGATACGCCTCCCTGGGCTCCGTATTCCTTTTCAGATCGGAGCCGCAGAAGGGGCAGAACCCATCGGCGTCCTCTATCATTCTCGCGCAGTCAAAGCAAATCTTCATATCGGTCTCCGCTGTGCTTACTCGATGACCCCGTTGGGGTGCATCGCCCTGTATTCGGTGTACTGCCTGCGATCTACGCCGCTGCTCCTCAGCTCCACCTCGTTGAGCCTGGGCAGGGGGATTATGGGCGAGATATCGCTTATCCTGTTCCCCGTTGCGTGAAGCACCTCGAGCCCGGTCATGCCCGCAAGGGGAGTAAGATCCTCTATCCCCGTCGAATTGAGATAAAGCTTTTTCATATTGACAAGCCCGCTGAGCGCCTCATAGCCCTGCGTGATGGGGTTATCGGCCAATATAAGGCTTTCGAGCTTTGTGAGCCCCGCAAGCGGAGCGATATTGCCTATCCTGTTCTTCTGGAGCCCCAGCGCCGTGAGCTCGGTAAGACCCGCAAGGGGCGAAATATCGGCGATATCGTTTTCCCTGAGCTCGAGCGCGCGAAGCTTGCCGAGCGTTCCGAGCGGCGATATGTCCGTGATGCGGTTGTTGTTGAGCATGAGCGTGGTGAGCTCATTAAGCTCCCCTATGGCAGATACGTCCGTGATGCGGTTGTTTTTGAGCTCGAGCAGGAAGAGATTCCTGAATTTGGCAACGTCGCTTATATCTGTAAGGCCCAGCTCGTTTAAAACGAGCTTTTTGACCTGCCACAGATCGCGGTTGCGCACGACGGGGCCGAAGCCGCAGGCCTGCCTGACCGCGCGCTCGAACGCGGCGTCGGAAAACACGACTATCGCGTCCGGCGAATCGGGGGATACTGTGGGCGCCGCGGCCGCGCGGGTGACGACCACCCTGCGCCTGTCGGAAACGGTGACCGTGCGGCCGGTGAACTCGTCGCGCATGGACGCGGTGACGGTTATATAGGTTTCGCCGACTCCCGTGGGGGTGAATATGCCGTCGACGAATCTTGCCACCGATTCGTTTTCGGAGGCGCACACGACGCTGCATTTGCCGTCCTCTATGTTTGCGGGGATGAGCGTGTAGGGCACGCCCAGCTCCT
>CAMZAY010000245.1 GCA_947304365.1 uncultured Clostridia bacterium
GAATCGCCTATGATCTCGACCGTATAATACGTCCCGTTTATCATGGCGTAGACGTTTATGTACTTAAGATCAGAGGCCTTTTCGATGACAAGCTGCTTCCCGTCGGAAACCCGGAGCCTTTCATAAATGCGAGTATGAACAGCGTCTCTCGCTATGCTTTCGTCGACGATGAGGTAAATGCTGACGATATTAGGAAACTCATTATCGACCGTGGATTCAATACTATACATTTCTCCGAACGATCCGGGAACGTCCTTTGCCCCGACGGGAAAGATCGAATAGATCACCCTCGCGCCGTCCATTGAATAGCCGGTCCTGAGCTCTGCGCTTTTGATATTGCCGTCGCGGTCGCCGCTCCAGGTCAGCCGGGAATGATAGAGCGTCTGATCGGAGGGGTCTTTTTCGTCGACTCCGAGGCAGTTCCTCTTTTCAAATGCGGGATCGTTTTCAAACGGGTTTGCGGGAACGTATCCGAGCGTTCGCAGCGCTTCCTGCCAATCCGCGAGGTTTTTGGTGCAGCTGCCCGGCTTTCCCCTTGTCGTATCGTAGGTATAATGCCCGTCGCTTACGGCGTAGTAATCCTCCCAGCTTTTCTTTACGGCGTCAGTCATCTCGGCGGAGAATGTCTTTTCGACCCCGTTCGAGCTGTAAACCGTCATTCCGTTCATGACGACCATTTGTATCTTTGTTTCCGACTTGTACTCCTTTTCAAAGCTGTTTTTGAACAAGAAGCTGTTTCTCACGAGCCGCGGGGAGACCGTTATGACTCCGGGGACTTCTTCGCGTATATCCACGCGGGAGACCGCGCGCCCCGGATCGAATGCGGAGCCTGATATCTTCAGCGTGTTCCCGTCGACGGCGACGTCGATGAAAACGGCGTCATAGCCCGCTTTCTGCCCGATAAGATAGAATATCGAGAACAGCGCGAGAAGCGCCGCAAGCACCGCCGCAGCGGATGCGAGCACCAAGACGCGTCCCTTCTTGCGGTTCTTCTTCAAATAATCGATCTCCGCCTTGTCTTCTTCCTTTGCGGGCGCGTCCGGCTCCCGCATGGCGCGGAACGCTTCCTCGCATTCGGCGCATTCTTTCAGATGCTTTTTGACAAGCTCGGCTGTCCTTTCGCCGGTAAGCCCGTCGGCATATGAGGGCAAAAGGTCCTTCACGACCTCGCACGGTAATTCAGTCATCTTCTTCCAGATCCTTTCTGATGCTTTCCTTACTTCTGAAATAGGTCACCCGCGCCCAGTTCTCCGTCTTGCCGAGTATTTCACCTATTTCCCTGAAGCTGAGCCCGCCGAACAGCCTCAGATACATGACCTCGCGCGCAGGTTCCCGAAGCTCGTGCAGCTTTATCAAAAGCTCGCGCCGCGCCTCGTTTTCGATAACGCTGTCCTCGGCGGATCTTTCCGCAATATCCGCGGACGCGATATCCTCCACATGGGGATGCTTCCTAAGATATGCAAGGTGAACGCGCTTCGCGATAGCGCAGAGCCAGGTCGATACCGAAGAGCTTCCGTCGTATTTGGAGGAGGAGCGTATCGCCTGATAGAAGGTCTCCTGCGTAAGCTCCTCCGCGACGCCCGGATCGCGGGTAAGCGAAAGAAGATACCGGTAGACGGTCATGGCATACCTGTTGTAGACCTCGTCCATCGTCTTCACGGAAGAGCTCCTTTCGTTCGCGTTCATATGTTAATGCAAAAAAACGGCGGTTCGTTACACAAGACGAAAAATATACTAAAACGGACTGCCCGTTTCATATCGGACAGTCCGTTATAAGCGCCAAATCAAAGCCTCTCGGGCACCTTCGCGTTGACGGCGGCGATCATTTCGGCCACTTTCGCGCGCACCGCCTCGGCGGCGTTCTCGGGAGCGACGTCCTCGCGGAAGGACTTGTCTCTTGCGGAGAGCTCAAAGGCGTTCCTTGAAAGCGTCTTGGGGCTGATGACCACGCGCACGGGCGCGCCGAGCAGATCCGCGTCGGAGAACATGAAGCCGGCGGAAACGTTGCGCTCGTCGTAAAGCACCTCCACGCCCGCATCCTCAAGCTCCTTATAGAGCTTGTCGGCGGCGGCGCGAACGGAAGCGTCGTCAGCGCGCAGAGCGCATATCTCAACCTGCCAGGGGGCGATGGTGATGGGCCAGATGGGACCGTAATCGTCATGATGCTCCTCGCATACGGAGGCGATGAGCCTGCCCACGCCGATGCCGTAGCAACCCATTATGGGGCTGACGCGCGCGCCGTTCTCGTCGTCATAGGTCATGCCCATGGCTTCGGTATAGCGCCTGCCGAGCTGGAATATGTGGCCCACCTCGATGCCGCGCTTGATTTTGAGGGAATGCTTGCCGCAGCAGGGACAAACGCCGCCCTCGACGGCCTTCGTAAGGTCGATGAACTGCGTGTTCCCGGGAAGATCGCGGGCGGGGCAGAAGCCGGAAAGATGATATTCCGCCTTGTTCGCGCCGCAGATAAGATTCGTCGCGCCGACGAGGGATTTGTCGAACAGCACGGTCGCGTTTGTGTCGAGCCCAACAGGACCGATATTACCGGCGGCGAGATTGGCGTTCTCGATCTCAACGGCGGGATGGATCTCGGCCTTGAGATAGTTGGTCAGCTTCGTTTCGTTTATCTCACGGTCGCCGCGGCAGAATATGAGC
>CAMZAY010000246.1 GCA_947304365.1 uncultured Clostridia bacterium
GTTCACGAACGGACAATCCTCATGGCTCGAAAAAGCCGACGCCTTCTACAAAGAGGGCGTCAAGTACGAAACTACATGGAAGATTGCCCGCTTCGCGGAGAAGCAGAGCGGACGGGGCAAAAAAGACAGGATAATCGCCTATGCCAAGAGCCTCGGTCTTTCATCAAAACAAGCCGAAGCCATGTATGAGAAGTTTGGCAGATAACACGATTCTCCGGGGAGAGGCTTCATAGCCCCTCCCCTTGGTTTAGAAAGGAGACATAATGACAGCCTTTTCCAAAAATACCTATTCTTTCCCGCTTGACATCAAGCGACGGACGGGGGTCAAGCTGCTGGGCGTGAACGGCGACACGGCGAATCGGTTTATCGTGACGCTCCAAGACGCGGGAGTGAATCTCGACCTCACGGGTCTGTATGTGAGAGCCGTATTTCGTCGTTCGGACGGCGTGACCGTCTTGCAGAGCGAGAGCGATTCCCCCGCCAACATAACCAAGACCACGGGCGGCGTAGTGACCATCGACGTGCTGAACGGTTCGTTCCGCGACGGGGACAATGATATGGAAATTCAAGTCCTTGACGGCGATCCCGATACGGGCGACGTGCTGATTACTTCCGCGAGGATGCTCTTCCGCGTCCGCAAGGAGCTGAACAGCGATGACGCGACGGAATCATCTCACGAGTACACCGTCCTCCAGCAATTCATTGAAGGCTTGGGCAACATGACCGTAACGGTCGAAACTCTCGCGGCGGGTTCCTCCGCGACGGCGGGGCTCACCATCGGTGACGATTACTCTTATGAGCTTGCGATCGGCATCCCCTGTGGCGCGGACGGTTCCAACGGCGTGGGCATCGCCAACATCCAAGCCCTTGAGAGCATCATCGACGGGAGCTATTCGCTCAAGGTCACGATGACCGACAGCACCATCTACACCTTCCCCCTTCCCTTCTACATCAAGCCCGCAGGCGGCATACCCTTGTCCGACCTGTCAAGCGGTGTGCGGGACTCCCTCGCTCTGGCTGATACCGCTCTGCAAGAACACCAATCCCTTGCGGGGTACGCCAAGCAGACGTGGGTCGGCAACAACTACTATCCGCTGAAGGCGGGCGGCATCCCCGCAAGCGACCTCTCGACCGCAGTACAGATATCACTCGGCAAAGCGGACACGGCTCTGCAATCCGCAGACCTCGACGGTTATGCGACCGAAGATTGGGTCGAAGAGCAGGGCTACCTTGTGGGCCCCGTAACGACATCCGATATCGCCTACGGAGCGGTGACGGACGTAAAAATAGCGGCGGGCGCGGTAACGGGCGCGAAGATCGCGGCGAACACCGTCGAAAACGGCAACCTCGAATACATGGAACCGCGCACGGTCAAGGCGAATAACACGGGCGGCGCGGCGGCTCCCCAAGACGTAGCCTTTGGCGATATGACCTTTGTCACCCCCGCAGCCAGTAACTTCGTCGGAAGGGCGGGCTTTGTCCCCGCTCCGACTTACGGCGACCGCGAGAAGTTCCTTCGCGGCGACGGGTCGTGGCAAGTGATTGCCAATATGAGCGGCGCGACATCCTCTGCGGCAGGCGCGGCGGGCCTTGTTCCCGCTCCCGCATCTGGCGACCAAACCAAGTTCTTGTGTGGCGACGGCACATGGAAAGCCGCAGGCTCCGCGTCAAGAGGCGACACCTTCATCGCCACCTTCGACGAAACCACGATGGCAGAGCTTACTGCCGCAATGAACGCGGGGAAAACGCTTGGCGTGAAGTTTGTGTATGCGTCTGGGGACACGGATTACGGCAACGTCTATACCGCATGGCTCAATTATTTCGCGCCTGGAAATAGCGCGGGAACGTATGAGGATTTCCACTTTATCACAGGCACCCTACTCACGGGCGGCAAGATTATAATCACCGCCGCCTATGAAGGCAGTTCTACCGCGTGGACAGCTACGGAAGAGCAGGCGGATGATACTCCGGCCGAAGGATCGTACAACTTGGTTACGTCGGGCGGCGTTTATGCGGCACTTGGAAATAAGCAGAACACCATCAGCGACCTTGATACCATCCGAAGCGGCGCGGCGGCGGGTGCTACCGCTGTCCAGCCTGCGGCACTTACCGCATACCGCACCGCATCGGCGCAGGATCTAATCGATGTTGCACAGGATACAGCAATCGCGGGCAAACTCTCCACAAGCGGCACGGCTTACAAATCCGCCTCCATCCCAATGGGGCAGGTTGACTCGTCCTCTACCGCCACGGCGTTTACGGCGACGGTAGCGGGCATAACGGAGCTCCGCGACGGCGTGTGTATGTGGCTGACGAACGGCGTAGCAACGAGCGCAGAGGGCTTTACCATAAATATCAACAACCTCGGCGCAAAGCCCGTTTACGGCAGTCTTGCGGCGGCTACGGCAAGCACAACGGTATTCAATAAAAACTATACCATGCTCTTTATCTACAACAGCACTCGCGTGACGGGCGGCTGTTGGGATGTTGTTTACGGCTTCGACACCAATACGACCTATACACCTGTCAAGTTGGGCTTCGGCTACACGACCTGCTCCACAGCGGCGGCGACGGCGGCAAAGACGGCAAGCCTATCATCCTACGCACTCAACACGGGCGGCATTGTGGCTGTC
>CAMZAY010000247.1 GCA_947304365.1 uncultured Clostridia bacterium
TTTGGCTGAAAAGCTCCGCGCGGGCGGGATAATGGCGTTCCTCGGCGGCATCAGCGGCACGGCGGATGCTCTCCTCCGAAAGCCCGTTGAACAGCACGCAGGCGCCAAGCGCCCTTATTCGTTCGGATCTGGTCATGACACGCTCCATTTCTGTCTTATTTAAGACTATTGGTATTATATGAAACAAATAGACGCCTGTCAACCCCAACGGCGCCGTTTACAGCAATATATTAGCAAAAAAAGAGGATATACAAATCGGACGCGATATGATACAATATAAAGAAAAGGGTATGTAAGGAGCGTTAGTATGGCTGAGAACAATACGAGGGAAAGACTGATACTCGCCGGCATGGAGGAGATCCGCGCTCACGGCATGCAGGGCTTCTCGCTTCGCCGCGTTTCGGCGGCGTGCGGCGTCTCCTGCGCGGCGCCGTATAAGCATTTCGAGGATAAGCAGGCGCTTTTCGGCGCCATGATCGCTTACGTTAACGAGAAATGGCGCGAAAGGATAAAGGATGTGTTCCGCCTTGAAAACACCGCGGAGGCGTCCATCGCGTCCCTTGCGGCGGAGTATGTCGCTTTCCTGTGCGAAAATCCCGATTTCAAGGCGATACTCATGATAAAGGAGACCGGACTTGACAGCCCGCTCGCGGTGCAGGCCGCGGGGCTGAGCGTTCCCGCAAAAAGGCTGTTCACGGTCTACGGAAGGAAGAAGGGCCTCACCCGCGATGAACTGAGGAACAGGATATTCATCGTCCGCTCGCTCATATACGGGTCCACGATAATCCTCGGCGCCGATCCCGCCATGCACGAGGGTGGCCTTGCGCTTTTGAGGACCACCCTGCTCGACGCCTTGAAATAATTAACAGATTGTTTACAAATCGGCGCTTTATGCCGATTGACTTGGGATGGGGCCCATGCTAATATATATTCGCAGGGATGAATCAGCGAATATCTTTCATGGAAACCTCCTAAATTCCATATTTGCGACTATAACAGAACGGGGACTCGGGTCCCCGTTCTGTTGTTTTGTATCCGTTTGTTTTTACAGCAGGCTCCCCAAATACCAATCCTTTTCGTCCCTTAAAAGATCCGTCATGCGGAGCGTCCCCACGCCGCGTATATCGGCGGAGCAGATCACGCTGTTGAGCCTGAAATAGAGCATGACGAAGGGCACGTTCTCGACGAAATCCGCCTGGAACCGATAGGCGGCCTCGCGAAGCTCCTCCTCGGTAGCTGCGGAGGTCATCAGCCTTGCCTCCTGAACGAGCACGGGATCGGCTACCCCGCCCAGATTGTTCGCCCCGGTGGTTTCGAGATAATCGGTAAGCTCGTTGCTGCGGCCGAGGCTGAATCCCACGAGCGCCATATCCCAATCGCCCCCGCGAAGGGCCTTTATGAATTCGCTTTCGCCGTCGCCCAGGGTGTGCGGCTTGGTAACTATCTCCACGTAAAAGCCGAGCGCGCCAAGCTGCGCCGCGATCATTTCGGCGGCGTCGCTCCTCAATGTATTCTCGGTCGTCGCGCTGGTGAGCAGCTTTACCGCAAGGTGCCCGCCCGCGCGGGAGAAGCGCAGCCCCTCCTTTGAAACGACGTCGTAGCCGGCCGCCTCTATCAGCGCGACCGCCGCTTCGGTATCGTAATCGAGCACCGCGGAGCGGGTGTCGTAAAGCCAGCTGTCGGGCGGAACGGGAACGTCCGCCGCGCGCGCCTTGTTGCTGTAAACATTGGTGATTATGCGGCTGCGGTTGATGCCGTGCGCCACGGCTTTTCTCAATGAATTATCGGAGAAGATCGGGTTTTTGTAGTTGAACAGCAGCGCTTCCATGTCCTGCGTCATTGCGTCGCGCACATCGGTCATGCCCGCCTCCGAATAGCGGCCCGCGGTGATTATGTCCGTCGGCACCATGTTGAGCTGTCCCGCTTCATATGAGGCGAGCGCGGTGGAGTTCGAATCCCTCTCCGCGAATATGACGCGCTCTATGTAGGGGGCCCTGTCCCACCAGTCGTCGAAAACGCGCAGCACGACCGTGTCGTCGTCCATGCTCTCAAGACGGTATGCGCCCGTGCCGACAAGCTCGGCGCTTTTTTTGATGGGGAAGGTGAGCGAGTAAAGCCCCATCAGCCCGGGTATGTCCATTGTGACGCGCAGCGAAAGCGTGCCCGCCGCCTCTATACTGCGGATATGCCTTAGGCAGGGCTTGTAGTAGCTGTCCTCCATTGCGAGCAGGGCGTTGTATGTCGAAACGACGTCGTTCGCGGTGAACCGGGTCGAATCATGCCATTTCACGCCCTCGCGCAGGCGGAGCGTCCACACGCCGCCGCCTTCGTTCGTCCAGCTTTCGCAAAGGCAGGGCTCTATCTCGCCCGCGTCGTTCACGTTAAGGAGCTTGTCGTAAACGAGCGAGAACAGTATCAGCATCTCCTCCGTATTGACGTCGAGCGGATCGGAGCGCGGCGCGTTCATCGGCATGGGCAGGCGAAGCGTGCCCCCGCGCACGGGCTCTTCGGGAGCGGGCGAAGCGGAAGGCTCCGGCGTGACGGCCGGCTGGGCCTGCCCCGGATCCTTTTTGACGCAGCCGAAGAAAGCCCCGCAAAGGAGCAGGCACGCGGCAAGCGCCGCCGCAAGGCG
>CAMZAY010000248.1 GCA_947304365.1 uncultured Clostridia bacterium
CTCCGAGCGCATTTACACCATTACCGTTCTGCAGGGGAAGAAGGCCGCCGCCCAGAGCAGGGACGGCAACGCCGCCCCGGAGAGCTCCTCCTCCATCATTTCGAACATTCTCGCCTCCCTCGGCGCGGACGTGACCGAGCTGCCCGACGCGCTGGTCCTCCGCGGGAAGAGCTCTCTCCCCGGCGGAGAGACCGTCGGTTTTTCCGATCACCGCGTCGCGATGGCCGCCGCCGTCGCGGCCTGCGGCTGTGAAAGCGGCCTGACGCTGCGCGGCGCGGAATGCGTCGGCAAATCCTATCCTCGGTTCTGGGACGACTGTCGCTCCCTCGGAGGTATCTGATGAACTATATCGGTGAAAATCTGCGTCTGGAGATCTTCGGCGGCTCCCACGAGCCGGAGCTCGGCATGACGCTGCGCGGCTTTCCCGCGGGCGAAGCGGTCGACGCGGAGGCGCTTGCGTCCTTTCTTGCGCGCCGCGCCCCGGGGCGCAGCGCGTGGAGCAGCCCTAGATCCGAAAAAGACGAGCCTCTTTTCCGCTCCGGCCTGACGGACGGGATGAGCGACGGCTCGCCCATCACCGCCGTGATCGCCAACGCCGACGCCCGGCCGGGCGATTATCGCCCGCTTTCCTCGATCCCCCGTCCCGGCCACGCGGACTACGCCGCATGGGTCAAGACCGGCTCGATCGCCCCGGGCGGCGGAGCATATTCTGGCCGCATGACCGCGGCGCTGTGCCTCGCCGGCGGTCTCTGTCTGCAGTATCTCGAGCGCCGCGGCGTCCGCGTTCTGTCCCGTATCGCGGAGCTCGGCGGCATCGCCGACGGGGGCGAGCTTTCCGAGGATTCGCGCCCCTGCGCCTTCGGCACGCTCAGCGAAGATATGGCGGTTTTCCTTGATGCTTGCGTTCGGGCGCGGCTAAATATTTTGGTAAGCGGTGGCACAGGCTCTGGCAAGACGACAACTTTAAATGTGCTCTCGTCATTTATCCCCGAAACTGACAGAATAGTTACTATTGAGGACGCCGCCGAATTGCGACTGCAGCAAAATCATATCGTGACGCTTGAGGCGCGACCAGCAAACTTGGAAGGGCACGGCGCGATAACAATTCGCGACTTAGTTAGAAATGCTTTGCGTATGCGCCCCGATAGAATTATCGTCGGCGAGGTTCGTTCGGGCGAGGCTCTCGACATGCTCCAGGCAATGAATACAGGTCACGACGGCTCCTTGACGACGGCGCACGCCAACACGCCGCGCGACGTTTTGAGCCGCCTTGAAACTATGGTTCTTATGGCGGGTATGGAATTGCCCGTCCGCGCAGTTCGCACGCAAGTTTCCTCCGCGATTGATTTGATTATTCAGCAGTCGAGAATTCGCGACGGCTCCAGAAAGATCACGCACATTACGGAAGTGCAGGGCATGGAAGGCGACACGATTATTTTGCAGGATTTATTCCGCTACGTGCAGGATTTCATTGACGCGGAAGGAAAATCTGTCGGGCATTACGAGAGCATGGGACTTGCGCCGCAATTTATGGACAAGTTCAAAATGAACGGCATCGATTTACCGCTTTCATTTTTCTCCAGTCGGGGGTGAGCCGAATGATTTTAATTGTCGCGGCGATCTGCTCGCTTATGTGGTTTGCATTTATCGTACTCCTATATCAGTTCAAGCAGAGACCCGAATCACAGTTGCGCAAAAGACTTAACGACATGATTGAAAAGGCGGAGGCTGAGCGCATCCCGAAGATCAAAAAAAATACCACGCCGAGTGCGCAAGAAATGCGGGAAGGCGTTCAGGAACAACCGCGCGTCGCCTTCAAAGAGCGTGTAATAATTCCGATTATAAAATGGTTTGAAGAACGTTTGCAGAGACTCGCGCCGCAAGCAATCAAGGAGCAGATTGAGGAGAAAATTTTCCTCGCGGGCAAGACGGGCATTTGGAGTCCCTCAACCTTGATAGCGGGCTGGGGCTTTTCGCTCTCCGCGTTCATAATCGGCGCGTTCGTTTTGACGCAGTATCACGAGGGGCTAAATCCCGCGCAGAGACTTTTGGTTATGGGTTTGGGAGTATTCTTGGGCGCGGCGGTACCGTTCGCAATACTCAACTCAAAAATTCGTCAGCGGCAAAAGTCAATCCGCAAGCAGTTGCCGGAATTTCTCGACCTGTTGTGCGTGAGCGTGCAAGCGGGCTTATCGTTCGACGGCGCGGTTTCTAAAATGATTAAGCGCATGAAAGGACCGCTTATCGACGAGTTTTATAGAATGCAACAGGACGTTTCGTTGGGCATGACGCATTCATACGCGCTGACGAATTTAGCTAAGCGTTGCGATTTGGAGGAGGTTTATCTGTTCACGACTTCGATAATTCAAGCGGAGAAACTCGGCACGAGCATGACGCGAACGCTGAAGACGCAAGCCGACAACATGCGCGACCGCCACCGCCAGCGCGTCAAAACGGAGGCAATGAAAGCCCCCGTCAAAATCCTTTTCCCAATGATTATATTTATCTTCCCGTCAATGTTCGTAGTGTTGCTCTTCCCCGCACTTTACGCGCTCATGCAAAACCTTAGTAACAGATGAAAATTAATCTTAAAAATTGGCGACCCTCTTCC
>CAMZAY010000249.1 GCA_947304365.1 uncultured Clostridia bacterium
GCGTGATCGCAGTTCCGCGCCTCTCGCGGCGCGGTCGCGCTGACCCGCGCGGCTCGCACAACTCGCGGACGAGTTGAGTGCCAGCCGGACTGATTCATCCTAAAAACGCCTTATCACCAACAGGCATACTTCGTCGGCGGTATTTTTGTTTGAATCCTTATCAGTCCGTCTCGCTTCCGTCGTCCGGCTTGACGGGACGGATGGCGGTCTCCTTATCGAACTCGAGCGTGAAGGGGAGATCGGTAAGGCTCATATCGCTCAATATCCTTGCGAGCACGGTGGTCTGCCCCGGCTGAAGCACGAGAAGGTAATTCCCGTCCCTCGTCTGCAGCCTCGCGCGGGCGATCTCCCTGCCGTTCTCATCGCGGAATACGATATCGACGGCGCAGGTTATCGCCTTAACGTAGGTGTTCTCCACGGTGCCGTCAAGATAGGTATCCTCATCCTCCTCATAGAGCACGAGGTTCTTGAAATACAGATAGCGGATATAATGATCGGAGCCGGAGATTATGTTGCCCATCTCGTCGACAGTTTCCTCCGGCGCTTCGGAAGGCGCGGGCGTTTCGGGCGCCGCGGTCTCCGTTTCCTCAGGAACGGGCGTAAAGACTATGACGGCCTGAGTGGGCTCGGGCGTCACTCCCTTTACGATAACGGGCCGATTATTCACGCACCCGGCGAGGCTCAAAAGCGCCAGCGCGAGGGCGGTAATGAAAACTGTCTTCTTCATCGGATGCTCCGGGTCATTCTTCCGTTTCTTCGGCTGTTTCTTCGGCTGCCTCTTCGACCGCTTCCGCGGCTTCCTCGACCGCTTCTTCGGCTTCCTCGACCGCTTCCTCGGCTTCCTCAGCGGCTTCTTCCGCCGCTTCCTCGGCGGCTTCGTCTACCGCCCAGCCGTCGTCCTTCTTTTTGGGCTCTTCCGCAGGGGGCGCGGCATAATAGTTCTCCTCAACGGGCATGACTATGCGGCCCTTCTTTTTCTCAACGACGGCCCTGATAATAATAAGCGCCACGGCGACGACGACGAGTATTATCGACAGCGCCTGCGAAACGCGCACCTTGCCCCACCAAAGGCTGTCCGTGCGGAGGCCTTCGACGAGCGAGCGCTCAACGCCGTACATTATGATGTAGGCGAGCGTGATATCGCCGCGATGCTTTACGCGCTTCCTCAAAATGAACCAGAGCACTATGAATATGACGAGACACCAGCAGGATTCATAGAAGAACGTGGCGTAATGCAGGTTGCCCAGGTTGGTGGTAAGATTCGCGCAGCAGGACTGCGTGCACTCGTCTATCTTGACGGCAAGCGGGAAATAGGGCGGGAAGCCCTTTGCGATGACGCCGCCGTACGCCTCCTGATTAAAGAAATTGCCCCAGCGGCCTATCGCCTGCGAAAGCGCGACGGAGGGAAGTATCAGGTCGGTGATGGAAAGGAAGTGCATCTTCTTGATGCGCGAATAGATGAACATGCCTATCATGCCGCCGATTATGGTGCCGTAAATGGCAAGGCCGCCGTCGCGCACGTTGATAATGCCGAGGAGCACCTGGGAGAAGCTCATGCCCGGCTTTATGAAATCCTTAAGCGAGAATATTACGTAATACAGCCTCGCAAAGACGGCGCCGAGGGGTATGCACCAGAGGCACAGATCGACGACGCAGTCCTTGTGGAGCCTGCGGCGCTTGGCCTCTATCGAGCAGAAAATGTAGGAGAGTATGATACCGACGACGATGAGCGCCCCGTACCAGTAGATCTGCAGCCAGTCGACGCCGAACTTGGAGCCGTCGATAAGCAGCCTTGAGGGATTTTTCATAGAATACTCCTGTGTCCTTGCGGCCCGAGAGCCGCCCTTTTAAACGGCAGCCCCATTCCGCTTTTTGAAAAGCAAATGGGGCAGCCCGATCTTATTTATCCAAGCCGTTTTTCTCAAGGAAGAGTTTGAACACCTTGTCCAACAGCTCCCCGTCGTCAAAGCCGGTAAGCTCCCCTTCCCCGTCCTCGCGGAGGATAAGCGCCTCCGGCTCGGAGCTGTCCTCATCGATGGGAAGGAGCACCGCGTATGAAGCGCCCTCGAACAGGATCCTGTCGAGCAGCTCGCACTCTACCTCGTTGCCTTCCTCATCGGTGAGAAGTATGAATTCGTTTTCGTTCATAAATGGGGTTTACGCCTTGTTGTCACAGCCGAGCACGTCGACGATCTTATGCTTTACAAGCTCCTTGATGGCGGCGCGCGCGGGCTTTAAGTACTGCCTGGGATCGAAATGATCGGGATGCTCCGCGAAATACTTGCGGATATTGGCGGTCATTGCAAGCCTCAGGTCGGAGTCGATATTGATCTTGCAGACGGACATGGAAGCGGCCTTCCTGAGCTGCTCCTCGGGGATGCCGACGGCGTCGGGCATATGGCCGCCGTTCTCGTTGATCATCTTGACAAACTCCTGCGGAACGGAGCTGGAGCCGTGCAGAACGATCGGGAAGCCGGGCAGGCGCTTCTGGACCTCCTCCAGAACGTCGAAACGGAGGGGCGGCGGTACGAGGATGCCCTTCTCGTTCCTGGTACACTGCGCGGCGGTGAACTTATAGGCGCCGTGGCTGGTGCCGATGGCGATGGCGA
>CAMZAY010000250.1 GCA_947304365.1 uncultured Clostridia bacterium
CAGCGGCGATCTTGACGGCTATTATTTCCTTGCCGAATACACCTCCGATCCCGGCCGCAAGTGCCTGCCCACTTCCTTCCGCCTGCCCATACTCTTTGCCAATATCACCGGCGAAGTGAGCGAGGACGCCATACGTGCCTGCGAGAATATCGCCGACGTCAACGCGTACGTATCATCCATCGAAAAGGATTGGAAGATATCCGATCAGGCCGCGAATATCATCTATGAGGATTGCAGCGAAGCTGAAAAGGCGCTCATCGACGCCCACAGGATAAGCGCCGGCGAGGCGGCCTCCTATACGCCGGGCGAAGATCCCGTCTATATCGGCCTTTCCACCGATCTTAAGCTCAGGACGGCCACCATCAAGATGCTTTGCGTTCCCGGTCACGAATACTGCTGCAGCGTTTCGGGCATGTGGTGCGTTGCGAACAGCGCGGATAATAACCGCGCAAGGGCTTCCAAGCTGATGCTGGTCAAGCTCCTCAACGCCGGCGTGCAGGAAAGCATAAGCTCGGCAACCAACTGCTTCCCCCTCAAGAAGGATCAGTGCGGCAACCTCATGAGCTATTCCAGGATCTCCCTCGGCAAGGCCGGCGCGGAAGAGACCGCAGAGGTGTTCATGAGCAAGGCAAAGCTCCGCTGAAGGAACGCTTTTTGAAAGTAAGAAAGGAGCCCTTTAGTCCCGCTGCGGACGGGGGGTCATGAGGTATGAATAAACAAAACACGGTCTCAAACATGTTCAACGTGAGCGCGCTTCCGCAGTATGCCTCGCTGGAAAGAGGCTACAGGCTCATCGAAGAAACGTCGAGGAACGATCTTTTCATATTCTATAACGCCTTCAACGAGCTGAACGGAGTGGGCTGCGTGATAGCCGAATTCTGCCCGGTCAAGCTCGTTTCAAAGCGCGAAAACGATCGCATCGTCCTTGGCAGCGGCGTTTCTCCGGAGGAGTTTGCCGTTCTGGTGTCCGACCTTAGCCTTGAAACCGACGTGCATTCGCGCCGCAAGCCCCTGCCGGGCATCGCGCGCGCATACGATTTCATCACGGCGAACGGCACCGGCTACGTGGTCTACGACCTTCCGGAAGCGAACGCGCTTTCCTCCAGGCCGGAGCTCGGCATGGATCAGGAAGGCGTTCAGACCGAGTTTTTCGATCTGTTTTCCTCGCTCGCGCAGCTCCATTCCGAGGGCATATTCCACGGCGCGGTAAGCCCCGCGTGCATATTCGCCTCCGGCAGGAACGGCTGGCAGCTTGCGGGCTTTGCCGAATCCGTCGCCCTCGGCGCCTCGGGCTGCCTCATGCAGCATGACGACCCCTATAATTGGCTCGATAAGCATAAAAGCTATAATGATGAAACGCTTGCCACCGCGGACGCTTATTCCGCGGCGGCCGTGTGCTATAAGCTGCTCGGCGGCACTCCGCAGGGCATGGGCGCAAGGAATTCGGATACGCTCGTGCCTGTCGCCGGCATAAACAAGAGCGTCGGCCAGGCCGAAAGCGCCGCCGTCATGGAGGCGCTCGAGCCCATCGGCGTGAACGGATCCTCCTATAACAAATTCGTCAACGGCTTCTTCGGCCTCAACCTGCCCGTTTCCGCGGCAAAGCCCGCGGAGCCCGAAAAGAAAAGGATCAAGCCCGGCATACTGCTGGCTTCCGTGCTCATGATGCTGCTTGGCGGCGTGCTGCTTGCGCTGTTCATGATCCGCGGCGGCTTCAAAGAGACCGCCACCATCGATAAGGACGTGTTCTCCGAAAGGGTCTCGGCGCCCAACGTGATAGGCATGAGCGAGGATGAAGCGGTCTCGGCTTATCCCGATTGGAGCTTCATAACGGTCGGCAGCGCCGAAACCGACAAGGTCCCCGTCGGCTGCATAATGCAGCAGTCGCCCGAATTCGGAAGCTCTGTTTCGCTGAATGAAAAAACCATGCAGGTGGTAGTCAACCGCGGCGCGGCGGTCGAGGAGGATATCATGCCCTATCTCAGGGGCACAAGCCTCAAGGAAGCGCAGGCGATGCTTGCCGATTATACCGTCTCGGTCGAGCCCGCGTATGACAGCACCGTCGAGGCGGGAAAGATATCCGCGACCGAGCCCGATTACAACGCCCCCGTGACCAAGGGGCAGGAGATCAAGCTCGTCGTCAGCCGCGGCGGCCTGCTCGAGGATATCGAGCTGCCCATGGGCGGTGATCTATCCACAAGTATCGAAAACGACCCGATCCCGGTCGGCAATCTCTATAATATCCTCCCCGCGAACGTCGATCCCTCCAAGGTGAGCGTCAGCGCGGAGCTTACAAGCGGCAAGGAGCATGCCTCCATACAGGATGGATATCTGGTGTTCGATCCCGCCATCAGGGAAAGATGGACGGCGGAGATCGGCATAAAAGCGGACATGGTGAACGAGGATACCGGCGAAACGGTCAGCGTGAATAAAACGGTGACGGTCCTTTGCATAAGGAAGCAGATGATCACCGAGGAGCCCACCGTAACCGCGGCTCCCACCCCCAAGCCCACCTCGAGGCCCGCCGCGCCTTCCAACACACCAAGGAACACAAGGACGCCCAGGCCCGCAACGCCCACGCCGAAGCCGACGAACACGCCCAGACCCAC
>CAMZAY010000251.1 GCA_947304365.1 uncultured Clostridia bacterium
TGATACTGTAATATGCGTTCAGACTGTTTTCGACCACGTATGCCGTTTTGTCCAAACATTCAAAGATTTTGCGCTCACAATCTGCGGAGTTTTTATCAATATAGCGAAGTGCATTCACTTCATATCCGTCAATGCTGTATTCCGTATGGCTCGAAACAAATACCATCGGCACGTTGTAACCGTGGTTGAACGCGCCGCGCCGGTTGGGTATAATAGAGTTTGATCGGGATCAGCCTATGGAAGAATCACCTTGATCGAATGGGGATCGTTTAAGTTTTTTCCTTCCGAATGTAAGATTTCAGCTGATGCGTTGAAATAATAAATGAAACCATCTGCGGAGGCCGATGATGGACGATGCAAACTTGATAGAGCTGCTGCGAAGCGATCCGGAACGCGGATTTGACGAACTGACGCGCCTTTATTCCGGGCTCGTCTATTCTGTCGTGCGCGGAAAGCTTGCAGGCGTCTGTTCGGAGGCGGATATCGAGGACTGCGCCGCGGATACGTTTTCGGATTTTTATTTGGCAAGCGGCTCGTTCAACGCGGAAAGGGGCAGCATACGCTCTCTGCTCGCGGTTATAGCAAGGCGGCGGGCCGTCAATCTCTACCGTAAAACCGTTCGGGAAAGAGCACACACGGCATGTTTGGATGAGCTTGACGAGCCCGATACCGCGCCATCCCCTGCCGAACGTGCGGAGGATGCGGAGGAAAAGCGTCTGCTGCTCAGTGAAATAGCCGCGCTCGGAGACGTGGATCGGGAGATAATTATTCGCAAGTATTATTTTGCGGAAAGCACAAGATCCATCGCAAGGCGGCTCAAAATGAAACCTTCTGCGGTCGACACCCGCGCACACCGCGCCGTATTGAAGCTTAAAAGCAAGCTTGGAGGAAACAGTGAAAATCGATGATAAGATCATAAACGCTCTAGATGCGGCGGATGAGCAAGCGCTCGAAGCTTTGCTTTGCGGTATCGAAACAAAGGCCGGCGCGCTGAGGAAGGCGAGGATCGGGCGGGCGGCAAAGGCGAAGGCCGGGCTTGATAAAGGTCAAGCGCGAAGCAGCGCCCGTATTTCCCGCGCTGTGCGCTTTGCCGCGGCGGCAGCGGCGCTCGTTTTCGTTATCGGCGCAGCTCTGGGCGTTACCGCTTACGCAAAAGAGTACAGGGAGTATAAGGAAGCCATGAGCTTCTTCAATGAATGCGAGCTTCCGACCGATGGCCTGTCAAAAGGCGCGGTCAGGGAGGCGTATCAAAGCATAACGCAGTCGCGAGCTTCGGGCGAAGCCCGCGGCTGTATTATTGGGCTCGGACAGTACCGGATAGACATTTCCGCAATGGAGACAGGGCTTTCTCCCGCGCCTTATGCGGATCTTGCCTCGCTTTGGTCGAAGAGCCTCCTTGAAGGCATTCCCGAAAGCGGGGATAAATACGAGGTCGACTGTTGCCGCGGCCTGCTCGCGCTTTACGGCGAAGGAACGCATTACGTGATGAGTACGGAGCCCGAGGGCGAGGATGGCTTCGGCTTCGCATCGGTTGCAGAATATGAACGCGGGGAGCAGATCTGGCAGCTCGGGTACTCTCCTGCGAAAATGGACGCCTTCGGACGGTTCGGCAGCAGCGTGGTCATGGTCGGCAGAACGATAGTTCCCGACGGGAGCATGAGCGCGTTTATCGCAGTGAGAAACGACGACTCCGAGGAGATTCATAACATAGGCGCCGTTCCGGCTTCGAGGGAATTCTTTTTTATCGTTCAGAACGGGGGGATCTATGCTATCTTTTCCCGCGATGCCGAAACGGGGAAGACCTATATGCTTAGGTGCAACCGCTATTTTGCCGCTGTATCCGAAACGGAACTCGACTGCCCGGATGGGTATCTCGTTTCAAAAGCGGTAAACTTCGGCGAAGGCTATGCTTTGCTTTTGCGGAATGCCGCTTCGGGAACCGACGATACGAAAGCCGATTACATGATCGCGATCACGGATCGGAACGGGAAGAGCATCAAAGCGTATTTTCCCGCGCTTCACGATATCGCGAAAGATGCACTTGCGGCAGGTAACGCGGATAATGCGAACCCGGAGGACTGCCGGTTTTACGCCGCGGATATCATCGAGTACAGGGGAAAGCTCTGCGTTTCGGGCTGTGCGCTGGCAGGCGGCTCGGAGCTCGGCGATGTGACCGAAGGGGAATACACGTCCTTGATAAAGGCAGAATGCACCGCCATGCTCATAGAGCTCGATCCCGACGATGAGACTCAGGCCGTGCTCTGCCTTGAAGCGGGAGCTCTCGGGAACGCTTTGAGGACGGACGATTCCGGAATGCTTGTCTGGAACGTCTGCGGTATCAGGGAAGCGAAGCTCTTTGAGAAAGACGGCGGTTCCCATACGAAAGTGAGCACTGCAGTGTATGAGATCAGGTTCACAGCTAAAGGCGCGGTCATCGCCGCCGATACCGGAGCGAGAGCGGCGTTTGCATGGTAAATACAGATAAAGAAAGGCTCGGCAGATAAAACGCCGGGCCGAATCATTGGGAGGACTTAAATGATGAAAAGAGCCTTTGCAATATTGCTTATCCTCGGCAGTCTGCTTCTGCTTTCGGGATGCGGA
>CAMZAY010000252.1 GCA_947304365.1 uncultured Clostridia bacterium
CTGACTCCCGAGCCGACCGCGACTCCCGAGCCCACGCCCGAGCCGCCGTACGTGCCCGCGGACGTCGAGGAGGCGATCCGCGTTTACGAATCCTACAAGCTGGCGTATGATCCCATCGACCGCGCGAAGGTCGAGCCGAATTACCCCATCACTCAGCCCAGATATTCCATGGGCGAGGACGGCGTTTACCGCTCCTCTTCCGCGACGGGCGACAACGAGGCGGTCATAATGCTGACCGGCGACCTTATGTGCCAGACCCGCCAGCAGGAGGCGGGAAAGACCGCGACGGGGTATTCCTTTACCGAGAGCTTCGATTACGTAAGGAGCATTTTCGCCACCGCCGATTTCGTCGTCGGCAATCTTGAGGCGACCCTTTCCGAGAGCTCGCCCTATATGGCGGAATCCATCGAGGTGGAGGGAAGGCCGCACCTCAACGCCCCCGCCTCCTTCCTCGAGGCGGTGCGCTACGCGGGCTTCGACATGGTGGTGATGAGCAACAACCACAACTGCGATTCCGGCGTGCGCGGCATTTACGACACCCTTGACAGGGTGGACGAATACCGGCTGATGCACACGGGGCTTTTCCGCAATACGCAGGAGCCCAGGTACAACGTTATAGACGTCGACGGGATAAAGATCGCGGTGCTGAGCTATTCCGTGTATTTCAATCACAAGGAGGCGCATCTGACCGTCGACGGACGGGACGCGCTGCTGAACGTCTATTCCAAGGAGAAGGTCGCATTCGATTCGGCCGCCGCCCGCGCCGCGGGAGCCGAGTTCGTGTTCGTCTACATCCACTGGGGCACCGAGTACATGAACGAGCCGGATGATTCCCAGCTCTTCTACGCGAAGCAGATCGCCGACGCCGGAGCGGACTTCATAGTCGGTTCGCATCCGCACGCGCTTCAGCCCTATTCCACGGTAAAGAGCTCCGATGGGCGCACCGTGCCGGTGATCTACTCGATGGGCAATTTCGTTTCGCACCAGACGAAGGTCTGCACGAAGGACACGATAATACTGCGCGTCGTGCTCAAAAGGGACGAAACCGGCGCTATCGCCATCAGCGAGCAGGGCTATATCCCCTGCCGCGTGATAAAGACCTTCCTTGACAAGGATTACGTCGTCGTGCCGGTGGTCAAGCCCTACAACAACGGCATGACCAGCCAGTATTTCGCCCCCGCTTACCTGAGGATAACCGAGATCATCGGCAATAAAATAAAAGTGCTCGGCACGCTGTAAAAAGGGCTGTCTATCCGATCTTCATACGATTCAGAAAAAAGCTCCTCCGTCTGATCAAGCGGAGGAGTTTTGTTATTTGCTTATCCGATCACTTCGGGTCCGATCCCGGCGCCCTCAGCTCCGGAAACGCGCTTGGGTAACTCACGCGGCTGAACGGAAGTGAAAATCTCAGTTGAAAAGACCCCGCCGGGAGGCAGGGTCTTTCAATGTTTTCTTATGTTTTTTTGATGAACGTATTGCCGCATTTCGGGCAGGTGATGCGTATTTTGCCCTTGCCTCTGGGCACGCGCACGGTCTGGCGGCAGGCGGGGCATTTGAAAAACCTGTGCGTCGCGGACTGGGCTTTCCTCGCCTTCCTTTTTGCGGAGCCCTTTTTGAAGGGGTCTATGAAGCGGGTGCGGAACCAGTCGTACTCCGCGCGGCGTGCGGAGAGGTTGCGGCTGAAGGTCCTGAAAATGCTCAAAACGAGCGCGCCGAGCGACACGAGGTACATGACTGCCGCGATGATCACGCCGGCGGTGGTCCTGAATACCGACGCGACGACGACCGCCGCGATGAGCGCGACGAGCGAGAACACGCTTATTACCGTGTTGAGCGGATCGCCGCCGTAACGGCCCGTTAAAAACCCGCGAAGTTTATCCTTGAAATCCATTCTGTCATTGCCCTTTCGTTTTCTGCTGCTGATAATATTATATCAAGCGCGTCCGCTTTTCAATAACCCCGCGCCGAATTATACGAAAATTTTACATTTGCTCCGCAAGATTGACATATGCCGGCGGCGGGATTATAATTGCGGTATGAAAAAACTCGTCGCCAAAATGCCCCGTTTTTTGAAGGGCATAATATTTCACACGCTGCAGTGGACCTGGTGCCTGCCGCAGAACATCGCGGGGCTCTTCATGCTGATGGTGCTCCCCGGGAAGCATTTTCGCTACCACGGCGCGCTCGTCACGATCTACCGCAAAAGGAAGCGCCTTTCAAACACCGCCGGCTTCTCGCTCGGGTCGTTCATATTCATGCCGGAGACCTGGTCCGACTACACGCGCGAGCATACCCTTGTGCATGAATACGGGCACACCGTACAGTCGCTTATGACGGGCCCGTTCTACATTTTCGTGATCGGCGTGCCCTCCGTGCTGTGGTGCAGGCGCTATGTAAAACGGCACGATATCTACCGCGCGCGCGGCGTCGAATACACCGACCGTTTCCCCGAGCACAGCGCCGACAGGCTGGGCGAAGCGTACACCGGGGATAAAGTTGCGTAAACAAAAAGCTCTTTTGTCAAATGCAAAAGAGCCTTTTTTTTTTACGTTATTTTTTCGCAAGCTCGCGAAGGAGCGAGACTATCGTCC
>CAMZAY010000253.1 GCA_947304365.1 uncultured Clostridia bacterium
CTCGAAGCCGTTAAAGCGGACTGCGCCGAAAGGAAGCGTCCCCTGCGCTTCTGCTGCGTTACCGAAGAAGGTCTCGCGCAGTTGACGGAGACGCTCGGTCAGCCCTCCAAAACGATCGAATACCGCGATTGGGCGGATTACCTATACCCGTATGAGAATTTCCTCGGCTATCACGGGAAAAAGCTCGTCACTCCGCGCAACCACTGCAACCGTTTCATGCGGGACTATCCGCAGTACGTTTACCGCGCGATGGACGCCTCCATGATCGGGGAGGCAAAACGATTCCTTCAGGAGAACGCGCCGTCGTTCGACAAGGCGGCTCCGCTCGCGAAGGAGGAATTCATCCGCGCCGTCGAGGTGCTCGATCACTTCGAGCTATTCGGGTTCAGCGGAGGGCTGCTCTCGGTCGACGGCAGGACCATCGGCTTGAGCGTCGGCGAAACGATCGGCGACACGCTTTACGTGCATATAGAAAAGGCGCTCACCGAGTTCAGCGGCGCCTACCCCATGCTTGCGATGCTGTTTGCAAAGCAGAACGCGGGTGAGAAGCTTTTATACATAAACCGCGAGGACGATTCCGGCGACGAGGGCTTGAGACGCTCCAAGACCGAATACCGTCCGTGCTGTCTGATAAAAAAATACGTCGTGTGTTATGAATAAAAAATCGCTCCGGCGCTTCAATCGCCGGAGCTTATTCTTTATCCGTTATTTTCCCGCAGCCCTGTAAATATTCTCGGTATGTTCGATATCGGGAAGATTGCCGACGCTCGAAACGCTGCCCTCGAAGAATATGCAGACGTGCCCGTCCATTCCGTTACCGCCGATGGAATCCGTGCCGTGAGGCCAGCACTGGATCGAAGCGGCGACCTGCTGTCCGTCGATCTCGACCGTGACGGGGCGCTTAAGATAATTATACTCCTTGCCGCAGATGGCTTTGAAGCCGACGAGCGCTTCCTCGCCTGCAGGCTCCATTTCGGCATGGTTCGCGCCGCCGATGAATACCAGTTCAAACGTGTTGCCGGTCAGGCAGTCGGTGATAACGTAGCTTTTTCCGACCGCAAGCTTCTCCTTCACGCTCTCCCACGGGACGAGCACGCCGGTCTTTTCAAGCGTGCTTGCGGCATGCCTCGGCCCCGACGGGATCGAAACGTCGCTCAGGCTAGCACGAAGCGCGCCCTGCTTGAACAAAAGCTCCAAAGACTCGGCGCCCATCACGCCGTCCACCTGCGAGCTCAGACCCGCCTCACGGCAGTTTTTCTGAAACGCCTTGACCGCCTCTACGGTCATAGATCGGTAAGACCCCGTGGGCTTGAAGTTAAGATAGCCGAGCTCCCTGAGGCGAAGCTGAATACGCACCACCATTGAACCGGTGGCGTCCTTGCCGAACGTGCGCCCCGCCGTGCCGGAAGCGGTGACCGGACAAACGAGCAAAACGACGGCAAAAGCCGCTATAAGCATTATCGACAGTATCCTTTTCATACTAACAGTATATCACGCACGAGGCGATTTGTCACCTTTTTTCGGGAAAAAACTTGTTCTCATGCGGGAAAAGCGAAAAAACAGGTGGATTTTTCAGCCCGAAAGTACTATAATATCAGCATAAAGCAAGGAGGCGAACTATGCGGCATATACCCAACATATTAAGCTGTCTGCGCGTGGCGATGGTCATTGCGTTCATTATTCTGTTCATAAAAGGTCAGTATGCGGTCTGCCTCGCACTTTACATCGCGGCGTTCGTTACCGACATTCTCGACGGTTTCCTCGCCAGAAAATTCAACTGGGTCTCCAATTTCGGCAAGCTGGTCGATCCGTTCGCCGATAAATTCATGTTCGTTTCCGCGCTTGCCTGCCTTGTCGCGATCGGCAAATTCCCGTGGTATCTGCTCGTTATCCTTGTTGTTAAGGAGATACTGCTCATCATCGGCGGACTTATCGTTCTCAAAAAAAGAAAGGCGGCGGTATTCGCGGATATGTGGGGCAAGGTCGCGACCTTCCTCATGTTCTTGTCCGTAACGCTTACGCTCGTCAATCTCGCATTCAACGAGTTCATCCCCGGGATCGCGCTCATGATACTCTATTTCACCGCCGTCGCGGTCAGCGTGATCTCGTTCTTCCACTATGCGTATCTGGCGGGGTTCATCGGCAAAAAATACCGCAGCGTCAGCGCATATGAGGAACAGTCCGATAAATAAGCTGTAAACATTTTCGCCCAAACGGAATAGTATTAGAGCAACAAATCTTTTTGGAGGTATCCAATGAAAAGAGTCGTTGCTCTTATTTTATGCGCCGTCATGGCGTCGGCTGTTATGTGCTTCTTCCCCGCCTGTGCGAAGAAGGATACGGGGCTTAAAAAGATAGTCCTTAACGAAGTCACAAGATCGGTATTCTATGCTCCGCTCTACGCGGCGGTATCCCGCGGGTTCTTTGAGGAGGAAGGTCTTGAGCTGGAGATCGTCACCGGCGGCGGCAGCGACGCGAGTATGACCGCGCTGCTTGCGGGCGAAGCCGATTTCGCCCTGATGGGACCCGAGACCGGCGTTTACGTCGTCAACGAGGGAAAGACCGA
>CAMZAY010000254.1 GCA_947304365.1 uncultured Clostridia bacterium
CAGCAGTACCGCCGCGATCACCACGGCCAACAGGCCTATGGATCCGCCTATGATCAAAGGTTTTCTGTTCTTCATTGAGTCCATTACCCCCATTATCAGACATAACCGATGATATCATATCACATTTCAGCCAAAAAGGGAACACCAAGTTGGAGTTTCGGGCAAAATATACACGGAACGCCGCGATCACGGGCATAATAAAGGAGCTCTTGGGAGAGCTCCGCGATGACAAAAGGAGTTTGATTTTTGTTATGCGAGTCGGTTATTCCTCTTCGCCTTCGGGCATTTCGCGCTTGCCGAGCACGCCGCCCAGGAGCGAGCCCAGAATGTTCGTGCCCGCATTGCCCGAGGACTGGCTGCTGTTCCCTCCGCCAAGCAGCGCGCCGAGCAGGGATGCGCCCGCGCTGCCGGAGGACTGGTTATTGCCGCCGCCCAGGAGCGAGCCCAGAAGCGAGCCCGCGCCGGAGGACTGATTGTTATTGTTGTTATTGCCGTTTCCGCCGCCGAGGAGGCTTGTAAGCAGATTGCCCGTTTCCTCCGCGCCCTTTTCAAGGAGCTGCACGGCGGCCTTTTTGGTGTCCTCATCCGCCTTGCGGTAAAGGGTCAAAAGGTTCTTTTCGGCCGCGGTGAGCCTGACGCCCGAGGACGAGGCCGTTTTGCCCGAGGAGGCGGGCTTGCTTGATGCGGGCTTGCTTGATGCGGGCTTCTTTGCCGAAGCGGGCTTTGAGGACGTTCCCTTTGCCGCGTCGAGCAGGGATTTCTGCGTGACGCCCAGCGCCCCGGCTATCGCCTTGAGCTGCTCCTGCGTGAGCTCCTTTTCGCCGCGCTCGGCCTTGCCTATATCCGCCGCGGTCAGCCCCGGCACCTTGTTTGCAAGCTGCGCCTGAGTGAAGCCTTCCTTCGTTCTTGCTTCTTTTATGAGAGTTCCGACTTTCTTTGCTGCCATTTTATTCACCTCGATTCATATGACAATATTATATCATATCCGAAACGGATTTCAATCCATGCGCGTGATTTTTTCTTTGTTTTCACGAATATTATATTTGCCCGCGCCCCTGTTATTTTTCGCGGGCGGTGATATAATGTGGAAAAAAGCAGAACGGATGAACGATTTTAAATGGCACACGAAAGAACGATGCGCAAAACCGTGATGGATATGACAAGCGGCACCCCGTGGAAGCTGATACTGAGCTTTGCGGTGCCCGTATTTTTGAGTCAGCTTTTGCAGCAGCTTTACAACACGGCCGATTCGATCATAGTCGGCAATTTTCTGGGGACGGACGCGCTTGCGGCGGTATCGTCTTCGGGCAACCTCATATTCCTGATAACAAGCTTTTTCATAGGTGCCACGATGGGCGCGGGCATAGTGATCTCCAAATACTTCGGCGCGAAGGATCTGGACAAGGTTTCAAAGGCGGTGCACACCAATATCGCCCTGGGCCTGGCAAGCGGCGTGATACTGACCGCCGTGGGCGTGATATTCACCCCCACCTTTCTGAAATGGATGGATACCGACCCGGAGATAATGGACGAGGCGGTATCGTATTTCCGCTGGTATTTCGCTGGCGCGCTTGCGATAGTGCTTTACAACACCTTCAAATCCGTAATGAACGCGCTGGGCGACAGCCGCAGGCCGCTTTATTACCTGCTCTTCTCCTCGGTGCTGAATATCGCGCTCGACCTGCTTTTCGTGGGCGCGCTGCGCTGGGGCGTGTGGTCGGCCGCGCTGGCTACAACCATCTCGCAGGCGGCCAGCGTGCTTTTGTGCCTTGTGCAGTTCACTCGCAAGGGCACCGTGTATCAGCTGCATTTGAAGAAGATACGCTTTGACGGGCCCATATTCCGCGAGATAGTGCGCTATGGCCTGCCCGCTGGCATACAGAATTCGGTGATAGGCCTTGCCAACGTGATCGTGCAGAAGAACATAAACTCGTTCCTTAAGATCGCCACCGCCGCCTACGGCTCCTATTCCAAGATAGAGGGCTTCGCGTTCCTGCCCATAAACTCGTTCACGATGGCTATAACGACCTTCGTCGGGCAGAACCTCGGCGCGGGCGAATACGAGCGCACGAAGAAGGGCTCGCGCTTCGGCATAATATCCGCGGTCATAATGGCGGAGCTCATCGGTCTTCTGATCTGGCTGTTCGCGCCGGCGCTCATAAGCCTGTTCGACAAGAACCCCGAGGTCATAGCCCTGGGCGCCAAGCAGGCGCGCATAGAGGCGTTCTTCTACTGTCTGCTCGCCTTTTCGCACGCGGTAGCCTCCGTCTGCCGCGGCGCGGGCAAGGCCGTCGTCCCCATGGTCGTGATGCTCGCCGTCTGGTGCGTCTTCCGAATAACCTATATAGAAATAATGATGCACTTCATCCACGAGATACGCTTTATCTATTGGGCTTACCCCATCACCTGGGGGATCTCGAGCGTCATATTCTTCTGCTATTATCACTTCTCCGACTGGGTGCACGGGTTTTTGCCGCAGAACGCCCACCGTCCGAAATAATAAAAGCTGCCCGCCCGGCCTCAAAGCCGGGCTTTTTTGATCCGGAGGCGCGGGACCGGCAT
>CAMZAY010000255.1 GCA_947304365.1 uncultured Clostridia bacterium
TGGTGGCGTCCTTAAGCTCCATGCCGAGCTCCTCGGAAATGACCTCGCCGCCGGTGAGGATGGCGATATCCTTCAGCATCTCCTTACGCCTGTCGCCAAAGCCGGGGGCCTTGACCGCGACGCAAGTGAATATGCCGCGGAGCTTGTTGACAACGAGGGTCGCAAGCGCGTCGCCTTCGACGTCCTCCGCGATTATGAGGAGCTTCCTGCCCTGCTTTGCGATCTGCTCGAGCACGGGGAGTATCTCCTGGATGTTGGTGATCTTCTTCTCGGTGATGAGGATGTACGGATCGTCGAGCACGGCCTCCATCTTATCGGGATCGGTCACCATGTAGGCGGAAGCATAGCCGCGGTCGAACTGCATACCCTCGGTAAAGCGGAGCTCGGTCTTCATGGTCTTGCCTTCTTCAACGGTGATAACGCCGTCGTTGCCGACCTTCTCCATTGCGTCGGAGATAAGGGAGCCGATGCGCTCGTCGGAGGCGGAGATGGAAGCGACCTGCGCGATCTCCTCCTTGCCGGTGACGGGCTTGGAGATATCCTTAAGGCCCTTTACGGCCTCATCAACGGCCTTCTCGATACCGCGGCGGACCACCATGGGGTTGGCGCCTGCGGCAACGTTCTTCATGCCCTCGCGGACGATCGCCTGTGCGAGCAGCGTGGCGGTAGTTGTACCGTCGCCGGCTACGTCGTTGGTCTTCGTGGCGACCTCCTTGACGAGCTGAGCGCCCATGTTCTCGAAAGCGTCCTCGAGCTCGATCTCCTTGGCGATAGTAACGCCGTCGTTTGTGATGAGGGGAGCGCCGAACTTCTTGTCGAGAACGACGTTGCGGCCCTTCGGACCCAGGGTTATTTTAACGGTATTCGCAAGGGTATCAAGACCCTTTTCAAGAGAACGCCTTGCGTCCTCGCCGTATTTAAGCTGCTTTGCCATAGTGATTGCCTCCTTTTTATTCAACTACCGCGAGAATATCGTTCTGGCGGACGATGGTGTATTCAACGCCGTCAAGCTTTATCTCGGTGCCCGCATACTTGGAGTAGAACACCTTATCGCCGACCTTGACGTTCATGGTGATTTCCTTGCCGTCCACGATCCCGCCGGGACCAACGGTTATGACCTCCGCCATCTGGGGCTTCTCCTTGGCATTGCCGGCAAGTATAAAGCCGGACGCGGTAGTCTCTTCCGCTTCAAGGGACTTGATGACGACTCTGTCTGAAAGAGGTCTGAGTTTCATATTGGATTCCTCCTATCGAAAAATGATTTATGTATTCATGCCGCCTGCGGCCCCGCGGGCGGGTCCGTTAGCACTCAACACCCTTGAGTGCTAACAAGGCTTATTATATGCCGAGGCAAGCCGTATGTCAACACTCACAGCCATTATGAGCAGAATATATTTGGAAGCAAAAGCAATATATTGTGAAAAAAGCCGAAATTGATATTGCCAAAGCGGAAAGTATGGTTTATACTGACAGCAATATCAAAGAAAGGAGGCCGCGTCACATGCGCAATATTGAATATGTCGTCAAAATCGGATATGCCCGGGTGAACTATGCGCGGCCTGTCGTTTGATATACGCAAGCCGAATACGCAAAGATCCGCTGCGGGCGTCATGCCCGCAGTTTTTGTTTATAAGTCGGAGGGACTATGAATAAGGAAAAGAAGAATAAGAAGACAAAGGCCGAAAGGCGTTCCGAGGCGGCGTTCGTCAGGCACATGATGAGGGGCACCGGCAAGTATTTCGTACTTGCAGGCGTCGCCATGCTCGTTGCGGTCGTCACGGTCTACATAATCCCCATTATCACGAGTTTCACGATAGACTACGTGCTGCTTCCCTATGCCGAGGCCGGCTATCAGGGCGGAACGGCGTCTCTGCCCAAGGCGCTTATAGACTATGTGGAATCGATCGGCGGCAGGGAGTTCCTGCTCAAGCATCTTTACATAATGGCGCTGCTGCTCCTGATTTTCACGGGGCTCAACGCGCTGGGCGCGTTCCTCAGGAGGACGTTCATTTCCTACGCGGGCGAGGAGATCGCAAAGAACACCCGCGACGATCTTTACACGCATCTTGCCAACGTGCCCTTCGATTATCATAAGCATGTATCGACGGGCGATCTTGTGCAGAGATGCACATCGGACGTCGATACCGTAAGGCGCTTCATCGAGAATCAGCTTCTCGAGATAATAAGGACGGTGCTTATGGTCGTCACGGCCGCCGTGATAATGGTCTATATCGATCCCAAGCTCACGCTTTGGTCGGTCATACTGATGCCCATACTGTGTATCTCGAGCTTCGTCTACTTCAAGGCGGTCAAAAAGTCCTTCTCCGAATCGGACGAGGCGGAGGGCGCTCTTTCCGCGGCGATACAGGAGAACCTTACCGGCGTCCGCGTGGTCCGCGCATTCGGTCAGCAGAAGCGCGAGCTCGACTCGTTCACCGAAAAGAACCGCGATTACAGGGATAAGACGCTGAGGGTCACATATCTCATGGGCTATTACTGGTCGGTCTCCGATGCGGTGGGCTACATGCAGATACTGCTTTCGCTCGCGGTAGGCGTGTACT
>CAMZAY010000256.1 GCA_947304365.1 uncultured Clostridia bacterium
AGTATCACGCTGTCGAGCCCGAGGCTCTTCGCGCAAAGGGCGATGTTCTCCACCGCGATGCCCGCGTCCACGCGGGAGAAATGCGCCGGCTTGCTGACGATTATGACGATCAGCGGCGCGTGATAGGTCGTGCTGCCCCCGCGGGAGCGGATCCTTTCGGCGAAATCGAGATTGCCGGACTCGACTATCTCTCGGAGCACGCTCTCGTCAAAGAGCTTGAGCTTTTCGTCGTCGGTCACGAAAATGAAGCGCTGATCCTGCCTGTTCATCGCCGTGGGCGCGGAGAGCGCCGCCGCCTTAAGCGATTCAAGCTCCTCATTCGTGAGCTTTTCTTCGGTGTACGCCCTTATACTGCTCCTTTCGAGCATGGTCTTCAAAACCTCGTTCATATTATGTCCCCTTCCGTTTTTTTGATAGATCCATTATAACACAAATGCGCCCCGCGGGAAATACGGTTTCATAATTTTTCCGCTAATGACGCGGCTTTGTCCTGCAAAAAATAATTGCGGAGCCGGATCGGCATATCATTTTATAAGGAAGGAAACGGAGGAATTCTCATGAAGGTTATGGACTTTGCTTCGGGCATGGCGGCGGGAGTCGCGGTGGGCATGGCAGCCGCGGCGGTGGCGCTCACGCAGATGTACCCGGTCGTGGGCAGGAAGATGAAGCGCGACGGAAAGAAGCTTTGGAAGAGCATGGCGAACATGATGTGACGGGGCTCTTATGGTATGAGCGCGGGCGGATCCGACGCCGCGCTCATTTCTTTACACATTTTTTACTCCCGCGCCCCAAAATGTTCTTGTGATATCGTTTAATATATGGTACAATAAAATGAGCTTATATGGAGCTTGATCATCATTGAGAATATGCCGTCCCGTGAGCCGGGGCGGAAAGGAGATAATAATGAGCGGCAATATGAACACCATCAAATTCAAAATGCCCAGGGATAAGCAGTCCGCGCATGAGGTGCTCATGCAGGCCTATTCCTCCATGAAGGAGAAGGGCTACGATCCCGTGAACCAGATCGTGGGCTACCTGCTTTCCGGCGATCCGACCTATATCACGAGCTATAATAACGCCCGTTACCTTATCTCGACTCTCGAGAGGGACGAGCTTATCGAGGAGCTTGTGAAGAGCTATATCGAGGTCAACGGCGCGGGCGAGGAAGCCTGATAATATGTTCAGGTATTTCGGCGTAGACGTCGGCGACAGGCGTATCGGGCTCGCCGTTACGGACGCTCTGGGCTATACCGCCCAGGGGCTTGAAACGTATCAGCGCACGGGCGACGATGAACGTGATGCGGCGTACATCAGGGAGGCGGCAAAAAAGTGGGCTCCCTGCCGCATCGTTTTCGGCTTGCCCCGGAATATGGACGGCTCCTACGGTCCCGCCTGCGACAAGGTAAAGGCGTTTGCGGAGCAGGTCCTTAACGGCTGGGAGGGCGAGCATGATTTCTATGACGAGCGCCTTTCCACAATGGCGGCGGAGCGCTTTCTTTACGAGGCGGAGCTCAAATGGCAGAAGCGCCGCAAGGTGGTCGACAAGATCGCCGCGCAGGTCATACTCGAGGGGTATATGGCCCTTCATCCCGTAAAACTGTAAGAGAGGTAAATATAATGGAACAGAATTTTGACGAAAACGCCGTATTCACCCTGATCGGGGAGGACGGCAAGCCCGAATCCTTCGAGCATATCCTCACCTTCATGTATGAGGATGAGCGTTATATGGCGCTCACTCCCGCCGGTTCGCTCGACGCCGAGGACCCGGACGAGGACGCGGAGGTGGAGGTCGTCTTCATGCACATAAAGAAGGTCGACGGCGAGGACGCGCTCGAGCCCGTCGATAACGAGGTGCTCGGCGACGAGCTCTTCGACGTCATGTGCGAGCTGCTCGACGGCGAGGACGAAGAGGAAGAATAATATCTGAAAGGAAGAACGCATGCTGCTCTTTATCGACGCGTGCTGCCGCGGTGATTCGCGGACAAGAAGGCTTGCAAAAAAGCTCCTCGCTTCGCTTGACGGCGGAGTGAAGGAGCTTAAGCTTTATGAAAAGGGGCTCGTCCCGCTTGACGAAGGGGAGCTTGCCCTTCGGGAGGAGCTTATCGCAAAAGCCGACTTCTCGCATGAGATGTTCGATCTTGCGAAGGAGCTCGCCGCGGCGGACGAAATAGTCGTTGCCGCGCCGTATTGGGATCTCTCCTTCCCCTCGATATTGAAGGTCTATATCGAAAGGGTATCGGTCCGCGGGATCACGTTCGGCTTTGACGAAAGCGGCGCCCCGTTCGGGCTGCTCAAAGCCAAAAAGCTCTGGTACGTGACCACTATGGGCGCTGCGGGGCTCCCGTACGATTTCGGTTACGGCTACGTTAAGGCGATATTCTCGATCTATTACGGCGTAAAGGATTTCGGGCTCGTTACGCTCGAAGCCCTCGACCTTGCCGGGAACGATCCGGAAAAAATGCTCGCGGAAGCGGTTGTGGTGGAGGGAACGATATAATGCCTTGCGGCATTTCGATATAAACGCAGGCGTTTTCGATATAC
>CAMZAY010000257.1 GCA_947304365.1 uncultured Clostridia bacterium
ACTACATATTGTGGCTGTGTTATAATTAACCAGCATATAAGCAACTATATGTTTTGGGTCGCCCGTTTTCGGGCCCCAGCCTACAACAGCCTTACGGGAGTGCATAAAATGCGTCATTGTGCCATCCTTGATATAGGCAGCAGCAAGGTTATCTGTATGATCGTGAGCTCGGAGCCGGACGGGGCTATCATCGTCCACGGCACCGGCATTCGCGAGTATTCGGGTTACAAGCTCGGCGAGCTGCCAAACAGAAGAGAACTCGCCGCGTCCGTTTCCGGCGCGGTGCACGCCGCGGAGAGGGCGGCAAAGGTAACGGTAAAAGAGCTTACGGTGGGGGTCCCCTCCCCGTTCATGTCCGTTCTGAAAAGGGACGGCGCCGCCGAGATCACCTCCCGCGGCGGGAGGGTCACTCAGGCGGATATCGACCGGCTGATAGACGATTCCCTCGATTCCGTTCCGGAGGGATATTCCCTCATCCATTCCACTCCCGTTTCTTATGTTGCGGATAAAACTCCCATCAAGGGCTCGCCCCTCGGGCTGCCCTGCGGGGTGCTCTCCGCAAACGTGTCCCACTGCTTTGTGGACGACAGGTTCAAGGATATGGTGAGCTCCATGCTCGGGCGTATGGGCCTCACCGCCGATTCGTTCGTTTCATCCGCGCTCGCGGCGGCGTGCTTCACCGTGCCGGAGCAGAACAGGGCGGGCTCCGTACTGCTCGTCGACTGCGGCGGCTCCTATACGGAAGCGACCCTTATCGAGGGCAACGCGATAATCGCCTCCGGCGCAGTGCCGATCGGCGGAAGGCATTTCACCTCCGACCTGTGCTACGGGCTCCGGCTGCCCGAGAGCGTGGCGGAGGATATCAAGCGCCGCTACGTGTTCTCCCTCGATTACGGCGAGAGCTGCGAGAGGGTCAGGATCCCCGGCGAGGGCGTTTTCGATATCGAGCATTCGTTCATACAGCTCATTATCGAGTCCCGCGCGGACGAGCTTTGCGAGCTGCTTGCCGAAAAGCTCGATTCCATGGCGGAAAGGGACGTGCCGGTCTGGCTCGTCGGCAGCGGCTTCGGGCTGATGCGCGGCGCAAAGGAATTCCTTGAAGCGCGCATCGAAAGGAACGTGGCCGTGTCAATGCCCACCGTCAGCAGGAACAGCTCGGTAAGCTTTGCGGCGGCGTTCGGGCTTGCGGATTTTGCGCTGTTCCGCATGGGCCGCTCCAGTGCAATCAGGAAGACCGAAAGGTATCTGAGGCGCACGTTCGACTGGCGCACTTAACAGGTTTACACGATCACAAGATCATCACATAAATCCCCACGAAAGGAAATTCAGTAATATGGCATTCGATTTTGAACTGGACAACGAAGCGGGCAACCTCGCCCAGCTGAAGGTCATCGGCGTCGGCGGCGCGGGCGGAAACGCCGTGAACCGCATGGTCGACGCGGGCCTTGAAAACGTTGAGTTTATTTCCATCAACACCGATAAGCAGGCCCTCAATAACTCGAAGGCCGACGTTAAGCTCCAGATCGGCGAAAAGGTCACCAAGGGCCTCGGCGCCGGCGCAAAGCCCGAAAAGGGCCAGTCCGCCGCGGAGGAGAGCGTGGATGAGATCTCCGCCCTTATGAAGGGCGCGGACCTCGTATTCATCACCGCCGGCATGGGCGGCGGCACCGGCACCGGCGCTGCTCCCATCGTAGCCAAAGCGGCGAAGGACATGGGCATCCTCACTTTCGGCGTCGTTACAAAGCCCTTCTTCTTTGAAGGCCGCGCCAGGATGCGCAACGCCATGAACGGTATCGACAAGCTCCGCGGAGTGGTCGACGCGCTCATCGTCATCCCCAACGACCGCGTGCTCAAGGTCGCCGGCGATATGCCCGCGAACGATGCGTTCAAGGTAGCGGATGATATCCTCCGCCAGGGCGTGCAGGGCATTTCCGACGTCATCACCAAGCCCTCCCTCATCAACTGCGATTTTGAAGATATCCGTACCATCATGTCCAACAGCGGCATGGCTCACATGGGCATCGGCATCGCAAAGGGCGATAAGGGCTGCATAGAGGCCGTCAAGCAGGCCGTTGAGAGCCCCCTGCTCGAAACCACCATCGACGGCGCGAAGGGCGTGCTCATCCACATCGTGGGCGGCAACCGCTTCACCCTTAACGAGTTCAACGAGGGCTGCATGCCCGTTCAGGAGGTCGTCGATCCCGACGCCATCATAATCGTTGCCATGAGCAATGAGGAGGATATGGGCGACACCGTCCGCGCCACCGTCATTGCGACCGGCTTCGGCTGGGGCGAATACGACCTTTCCGGTCAGTCCCCCGCTCCCGCGAAGCCCGATCCCGAGAGGCCCGATCCCTTCGGAAGGCGCGAGCCCGCTCCCGAGCCCGCAAAGCCCGTTTATCAGGAGCCCGCTCCCGAGCCCGAGCCCGCAAAGCCCGTCTATCAGGAGCCCGCGCCCGAGCCCGCAAGGCCCGCCTATCAGGAGCCTGTGAAGCCCGCCTATCAGGAGCCCGCAAAGCCCGCC
>CAMZAY010000258.1 GCA_947304365.1 uncultured Clostridia bacterium
GCTCCGCGGTCTTGCGGAAGGCGACGGGCTCTTCGCAGATCTCCTTCATCATGAAATGCTCATAGGAGCCCTTCTTGGCGGCGTCGAGATCCCAATCGATATGGGTGGAGCCCTTGTCAATGGGCGCGGCGAATTCGTTGTAGAACGCGATCCCCTCGGGGGAGAGCACGGCGATCTGCTTGTCGCCCATGAAGGTCACGTCCCTCGTATAGGCGAGCATCGCGGGTATGTCGGAGGCGATATGCGCGCCGTCCCTGCCGTAGCCGACGACCATCGGGCTGTCCTTGCAGACGCAGTAGATGCGGTAAGGATCGTCGCGGAAGAGTATCGCAAGCGCGAAGGACCCCTCGAGCAGGCGCATGGCATCGGAAATGGCGGTCAGCGGATCGCCCCTGTAAAGGTCGCCGATGAGCTGGGCGACGACCTCCGTATCGGTATCCGATACGAATACGCAGCCCTTTTCGACGAGCATGTTCTTCAGCTTGAGATAGTTTTCGATAATGCCGTTATGCACCAGCACGAGCTGCTTTTTGGTATCGCCGTGGGGATGCGAATTGATGTAGGAGGGTTCGCCGTGGGTCGCCCAGCGGGTATGACCGATGCCCGAGGTGCCGTGAACGGGCTCGCGCTCGAGTATGGACTTTAAGTTCGCAAGCTGCCCCTTCTCCTTCTTCATCTCTATCCTTTCACCGTCCCATACGGCGACCCCCGCGGAATCGTATCCGCGGTAGGCAAGCGTTTCAAGCCCCTCCATCAAAATGGGAGCGGCTTCTTTTGAACCGGTATAGCCGACTATTCCGCACATGAGCATACACCTCACATTTTATCTTATCATAAAATTATATATGCAGGCGTCCCCCGTGTCAACCCCGCGCGGGCAATATAATTCCGATAGGGATGAAAAGAATCAAAAAGTTTGCTTTTCGGGAGGGAATGTGCTACAATAGTCCCATTGGAGGAACGAACATGGCAAGGGCGATAATAAACGGACAAAGCATCAACTATGAAACAGTGGGCGTTAAGGATTTCAAGCTCCGCACACCCGCGCTGCTTCTTCACGGCAACGGCGAAAGCATGAAGGTGTTTTCCGGCTTCGTGCAGCCGCTCGCGGCGTCCCGCGGGTTCGTGCTGATGGACAGCCGCTTCCAGGGCGGCTCGATCCCCGCGGAGGAGGGGGAGAAGCCCCGCATCTCGTATGAGCTCATGGCGGACGACGCGTTAAAGCTCATGGAGCAGGAGCTCGGCATTATGGAGTACGATATAATCGGCACCTCCGACGGGGCGATCACCGCGCTCTTAATGGCGCTCAGGTCGATCCGCGTAAGGAAGCTCATACTGATCGGCGTCAATTCCGATCCCTCGGGCTTAAAGCCGAAGGCCGTCCGCCAGATAAAGCGGGAGCTTGCCGCCGCTCAGCACAGGCACGACCGCATCGGGTTCGAGCTCAATCGCATGATGCTCGAGGAGCCGAAGCTCAAAAACTCCGATCTCGCCTCCGTCATCTGCGAGACCACCGTCGTCTACGGGCAGAAGGACGACGCCGTCCGGCGCGAGCACTCCTCCGCCATAGCGGACGCGATACCCCGCGGCAGCTTCGTCGAGATGAAGAACGCCGGGCACGACCTTGTCGTCACCCACGCGGGCGAGCTTGCAGAGCTTGTCCGTTCGCTGCTGTAAAAAAACGAATCGATCTGTTCGCCTCCGCCGATACTAAACGGCGGAGGTGATTTTATGTCAAAGAAGAACAAGTCAAGCCGCGTGATAACGGTGACTCCCGCGGTATCGACGGGCGAATGCACCGGGCTCATGCCCACGCCCGCCGACGAAAAGGCCGAGCGCCTCGCTTACAGCGAGATAGAGACCCTGCAGACCGCCGAAACGCTGAGCCGGGATATGGATTGACGGAGAACGCATGCAGTTTTTTCTGACCGCCGTATGATCAAGATCGCCCGCGGACCGTTCAAAGCAGGGGGACCGCATGTGAACGCCCGTACCTTTTTTCAGCCTTCCCCTGGGGGAAGGGGGACCGAAACGCCTGCGTTTCGGTGGATGAGGGATGCTTCCGATCGGCTTTAGCTTCCCGACTCGGCAGCACTTATGCTGCATCGTGCTTTCAAACCGGGATATGATTCGCAGGTGAGGTTCCTCGAACTTGGCTTATCGTGGTTTTCCCCCGCCGGATCAAGACCCGCCCCGTCTCCATACGGAGACGGGGCGGATCGGCCGATCGACGCCTGTTCCCATCCGCCGTTCCCGGCATTTTCCCTCATTATACGAAATTTCGTGTTTTCACATCTTTTAAACTGCCGCTTCTTATGTTATAATATAATGTAACACAAAGAGGAGCATTATGAAACGCCGTCACTACCGCATACATTATACGGATCATTCGCTGCCGATGCGCCGTGTAAAGCACAGGAAGATACCCTGGCTTTACGTGATAGTCGTGCTTGCGGCGCTCCTTATAATCGCGGCGGGCGTGCTTCTGGTGATAAAATGGTTCTCCTCCGGTTATTGTAAAA
>CAMZAY010000259.1 GCA_947304365.1 uncultured Clostridia bacterium
GCGATACCCTATCTGGGCCTTGCCGCAAGGTTCATACAGACCACGCCCGGGCTCATAATGGTGCTGATAGTATTATTCGTGCTCTTCTTCCTGTCCGTCAGGACGAGGGAGCAGGAACAGCAGGAGGACGTTGGCTCCTCCGATATCAAGGCGGAGATCGAGGAGCTTCGCGCGATGCTCGAAAAGGCGGCGCAGGGCTCAAAAAACAGCGAGGATAAACAGTAGTATCCGGTTTTCCGGTTTGGAGGTGGCTTTATGAAGCATAAAAGATCGACTAAGGGGATATGGCTCGACGTGGGCGTGCTCATCGTTTGCCTTGCCATTATTACCTCATGCCTCTCATCCGGTATGTTCGCAAAATTCGCCACCCGCGCCGACAGGCTCAAGGATTCCGCACAGATCGCTTCGTTCAACGTGAGCGCGGTGCTCAGGAACGCTTCCGCTTCCATAGACGGCGGGGACGCCGAATACGAGCTGACGCTCGGCAACAATTCGGAGGCGGCCGTGTATTATTCCGTCACGCTGGACTTCGGCCCTTCGGCAAAGGGGCTTGCGGTCACAATAGGCAGCAAGACCGCATCCGTGGATGATAACGGCACGGTCACGTTCGAAAGGGTCGGCACGATGGCTCCCGGCAAGACGAACGTTACCGTTGACATAACCGTATCCCGCGGCGAATACGCGGGCGGCGAGGAGACCTTCGATTTCACCGCCAACGTCACCTTCACCCAGATCGACTGAGGTATAAAGCTATGAAGATATTCGGAAAAACGATCTCAAAGCACGCTCTGTTCCGCATAGGCGCGATATTGCTGACGCTGCTGGTGCTGGGCACGAGCGCGGGCATTTATGCCAAATACGTTCGCGATGTGCGGGTCAAGGGCACGCTGAAAGTCGACGGCGCCGCGGCCGATACCGAAGCGCCCGACGATACCGGCAAGGGACTTGACGAGACCGAAGCGCCCGAAGTCACCGAAGAACCCGTGATCACCGACGAGCCCGAAGTTACCGACGAGCCCGTGATCACCGAAGAGCCCGAAGCCGTTCCCGAGATCATATCGTTCGAGGCCCGCGCAGAGCTTGCCCCGGTCGGCGGGGAGGATCTCGACTGCTATCTTTATATCGAGCTTGGCGGCGACGCTGTGCCCGGCGCGGAATGGCTGCCCGTTGAGGGCGCCCGGGGCAGGCACGGCGGCAGCGTGTACGTCTATGCGAGCGGCGGTCTGCCCGTGATAGTCGATCCCGGCGAGGACGGCGGAATTATCGTGAATGCGGACGGCGCGCTTTGCGTGCGCGTTTCATACGAGGCTTCCGCTGAAGCGGAGGTTTTCGGCTGTCTCGTTCCCGCTTATGACGGCGAGACCCCGGCTTCGCTTTACAATGATCATCAATAAACCCGATGTTGTTCGGCTCGGGGGATATAAAGCATCGGTATTTTCTGCATCGGCATTCTTTAAGCCCCGATGAGGGAAGTACCGTTTTTGTTTCTGAAAGGAATGTGAATAACAATGCTTGAATGGATAAGCGCGCATCCGCTCCTGATGCTGCTTGCCGGCGCGTCGATCGCGACGTTCATATGGCTGATGCTGGCAAGAAGGCGCCTTGAAATAAAATGGTATGCGGCGGCGCTCATCGCCGTGCTGCACGTGCTGTGCGGCGTGCTGTGCGTTAAGCTTTTTGCCGTTGCGGAGGCGGGCTTTGATTTTTCCCAATTCAGCGGCCAGAGCCTTTTCGGGGCGGTGTTCTTCCTGCCGCTGTTTTATTATTTGGGCGCGAAGCTTTTCAGGCGAAAGCCCGCGGACGTGTTCGATTGCTTTGCCGTGCCGATGATATTCACGCTTTTTTGCGCAAGGATAAGCTGTCTTATCACCGGCTGCTGCCTTGGCAGGCAGATACCTGGCTCTTCCATGAGCTATCCCACCCGCGAGGCGGAGCTGATCTTTTATGCCGTGCTGCTTATAATACTGATCCCGCGCGTAATAAAAAACACCCGCCGGGGCACGGCGTATCCCATATTCCTTACCGCTTACGGCGTGTTCCGCTTCGTCTGCGAATTCTTTCGCGAATCGAAAGCCGGGGGCGTTTTTCACATCGCTCATCTTTGGGCCGCGCTTGCATTCATTGCGGGCATAAGCCTTTTGCTTGAAATAAACAACCGAATGGGTTCCGCGCAAGTCTCTCATCATACAAAGCATTGGAGGAAAACAAAATGGCAAGAAATGTTTTCAGGCGCATGTTCAGTCTGCTGCTTGCCGCGGCGATGCTGCTGGGGCTGCTGCCCTCGCTTGGCATCCTTGCGGAAAACGGCCTTATTCGCTCCGCCCTGGCCGAGGAGTCTCCGGTAAGCAGCGGCAGCGGCACGTGGATAAGCGGCAAGCTCACGTACACATTCGTCGCAATGTCAGAGGGCTCATCGTCCGACGCCAAGGCAAAGTCGCGCAGTATCGCAACATCAGTAGTGCGTCTGGCCCAGAAGGGCCGTGCCGCCGGTATCCATATCGTACTTGCCACCCAGCGTC
>CAMZAY010000260.1 GCA_947304365.1 uncultured Clostridia bacterium
GCAGCAAAGCGTGTCGGATACGCCGTCACCGCGATTTACGTATGCCGCGCCGTCCGTTACGGCAACGTCCGCTCCGAGCGCACGCGCGCAGTCCGCGGTGGCGAGCACGTCGTCGCTTTCGGCAACGTTACGTATAACGCAGTCACCGCCGGAGAGGGCGGCGCATATTATCTGCCTGTGTATAAAGCTCTTCGCGGGCGGCGCTTTTACCGTGCCTTCCGCGCGGCTTTTCGTTATCTTTACGTTCATAACAGATAATCAATCGCCCTTAAATATCCGTCAAATCCGAGGCCGGATATCGTCTTTTCGGCGTATAACCGAACGTAGCTTATTTGTCTCCAATCCTCGCGGGCGGAGACGTCGGATATATGCACCTCCACCGTGCGGATGCCGACGGCTTTCAGCGCGTCGAGTATAGCGACGCTCGTATGCGTATACGCCGCGGGATTTATGACTATGCCGTCAAATTTTCCGTACGCCTGCTGTATTTTCTCAACGAGTTTGCCTTCGTAGTTTGACTGAAATACCGTAACTTCAACGTTTTTTTCTTCACAGTACGCTTCGATCAAAGAAACGAGATCGGCATACGTTTTTCTGCCGTAAATCTCCGGCTCTCTTATGCCGAGCATATTGAGATTCGGGCCGTTCAACACAAGTATTTTCATATCCGTTTTCCTTTTTGCAGTTTCATTATGCGTTTAACCGCCTCGTCCGGGGTGAGGTTGTTTATAATGCGGTGGTCGCAAGTTTTTTCGTATATGCCGCGGCGCTCCGCGTACCGGGCTTTCAGCGCTTCGGGATTTGACGAAAGCGGTCGGGATTCGTCCGTCGCTATGAGCGACAGCCGCCGGTCAATGAAGAATATCATGCCGTTTTCGCGCAGAGCGCGTACGTTTTCCTCACGCAGCACCGCGCCGCCGCCGGTGACTATAACAGCGCCGCGCGCGTTTGCCGTTATTTCTTTTATCGCTTCCGTCTCTTTATCCCGGAATTCAGCCTCGCCGTGCGCTCTTATGAAATCCGCTACGTTTCCTATATTTTTCGTAAGCTCCGTGTCCGTGTCTATAAACTGCTTTCCCGTCTTTTCGGCAAGCAGTTTGCCCACCGTGGTCTTTCCGCTGCCGGGCATTCCGGTAAGCACCGTGTTTTCCGTATTATTGCGCAGAGCTTCGTATATACGCTCCGCCTCGGTACGCTTTACGGGGACGCCCGTGAAAAGCTCCGCGGACGCCATAGCCTGAGTTACGAGCATATAAAGTCCGTCCGCGCACGGTATGCCCGCGTCCTCGCAGTCAAGGAGCAGCTTTGTGCGTAAGGGATTGAAGATAACGTCAACTACGCCTAACACGCCTTTATAATCGCCTATCTCTATCGCGCTTTTTCCCGTGTCCGGGTACATTCCCGCCGGGGTAGTGTTTATGATATAATCAATAGCTATTTCTTTTGAATGCTCGTAGCTTATCTGCCCGTCCCCGGGCCTTCTGCTTGCGACGAAAACGGACCTTGCGCCGAGGTCGCGGCAGGCGGTGCAGACGGTTTTCGACGTGCCGCCGGAGCCGAGCACGAGCACGTTTTTGCCGGATACGTCAAATTTCGCTCTCTGCAGCGTTGCGGTGAACCCCGCGTAATCCGTGTTGTAGCCGTACAGTACGCCGTTTTTATTTACCACGGTATTTACCGCTCCTATTTTCTTTGCCTGCCGGCTTATCCAGTCAAGATACGGGATAACGGTGCTTTTATACGGTATCGTCACGTTTATGCCGTCAAAGGCTTTGGACGTAAGAAGCTCGCCGACTTCTTCCTCCGGCATGGGCATAAGCTCGTATTCGTATCTGCCGAGCATCTCGTGTATTATTTTGGAATAGCTGTGGCCGAGTCTTTCGGCTATCAGACCGTATTTCATAATCTTCCTTCCGGCGGTCATTCGCTGTAAAGCCAGTCGTCGCCGTATCTTACGGTGAGTATGTCGGCGACCGTGAATGCGGCAAGCGCATCAACTACCGCGGCGGCGCGGTGAACGATCATCGGGTCGTGTCTGCCGCGTATCGTGTGTATTATAGTCTCTTCTTTTACGAAATCCACCGTTTTCTGCGGTTTGAATATGGACGGGGTCGGTTTTATGACCGTCTTGAACAGTATCGGCGCGCCGTTCGTTATACCGCCGTTTACGCCGCCGTTGTTGTTTTTGTCAAACACGACCTCGCCGTTCTCGTAATGCAGTTCGTCGTTTGCCTCGCTGCCGAAAACGTTTGCGAAATCGAACCCGAGACCGAAGGAAACGCCTTTTACCGCGGGAACGGAGAACACGGCTTTCGCCATTTCCCCTTCAAACGTGCCGAAAAACGGCTCGCCCGCGCCGGCGGGAACGCCGACTATAACGGTCTCAAGCACGCCGCCTAAACTGTCGCCCAGCTCGGCGCAGCGCTCCGCGGCGGACTTCATCTGTTCCTCCGCCTCTTCCATAAGGGTGGGGAACTGCCTGTTGTATAAAAGCTCTATATCTGCT
>CAMZAY010000261.1 GCA_947304365.1 uncultured Clostridia bacterium
GCGTCGGCGCATGGGTGGGCTTCGGCGTATATGCGGGCGGCGTGTATTCGTAGCCGTAATACTCCTCCAGGCAGGCGCCGTTTTTGTAAAGCAGCTCGGCGAGCTCCCTGCCGACGTAGCGGAAATGCCACGCCTCGTAATGCACGCCGGTGATCGCCTCCTTCCCCTCGGGATAGCGGAGCACGAAGCCGAAGCGATAGGCGTTGTCCCTTAGCCACCTGCCCTGCGGGGTATTGCCGAAGGCGGCGTCGCAGGTGGGATGCTTGACGGCGGTTATATCGAGCGCGAGCCCCGCGACGTGCTCCGAGGCGTTGCCGGGCATGGTGCCGACCGGCCGGCGGTGCGGGTCGTAACCGTAATTGGGGTTCTCCATGAGGCGCTTATTCCACATCTCCCACTGGAGGCGCATCGTGCGGTAGGCGTTGTTGAGGCGGAAGCCCGTGACGCCCTCCTCGCGCGCGGCGATGAGCAGCTCCCTGAAATGCACGGCGACCTCGAGCTGAATGAGCGTCGAATCGAGCTTCGTTTCGCAGACGTCGCCGAGGTATTCGCGCGCGTTGATGAGATCGTGCGGGACGAAATCGTCCTCCAGCCGGTTCTCGAAATTGACGAGGCGGGTCTTCTCGGCAAATGTCATGTAGCCGGGCTCGACCGTTTCCTTTGGATCCGGAGTGACGGTCGGCATGGGCGTAACGGGCGGCGGCGGCGTGAGCGCGGGCGGCTCGGGAGTTTGGTCGGCCGCCGCTTCGAATGTCGCTTCCGGAGTTTCGGAGGGCTCCGGAGAAGGCTGTTCCTTCCTGCCGCACGCCGAAAGCGACGCGGAGAGAAGAAGCGCCGCGAGCGCCGCCAAAGGTCTCGTCAGTTTTTTTGAAAAGTGCTTTATCACAGCGTGTTTTTCCCTTCGAGAGCTATGGAAAGTATCTCCATCGGCTCCTTTACGATATGATCCGCGCCGGCGTTTTCGAGCTCTTCCCTTCCGCCGAAGCCGAAGAGCACGCCGACCGAATCCATTCCGTTCATCCTTGCGCCGACGATATCGTGCAGCCTGTCGCCGACCATCAGCGCGCGCCCCGGCTCGGTTATGCCGAGGCTGTCGAGGGCGTAGGCGATGACGTCCTCCTTCTTTAAGCGAAGCCGCCTCTTCCTGCCCTCCTTATCGTCGAGCTCCGCCCCGGCGGCGAACGCGAAATACGGCTTAAGCCCCGTCGAATCGAGCACTATCCCGGCGAACACCTCGGGCTTCGAGGTGGCGAGCACGGGCTTTACGCCGTTTGAAACGAGCGCCGCGAGCAGCTCCCTTATGCCGTCGTAAACGCGGTTCCGGTACACGCCTTCAGCGCGGTAGGTCTCGCGGTAAAAATCGACCGCCTCCCCCGCCTGCTCCTCCGAAAAGCCGTAAAAGCGCATGAACGAATCGACGAGGGGCGGACCTATGAATTTGTTTAGCTCGGCGCGGGTCTCGGGGAATATCCCGAATTTGTTGAGCGCGTATTCGACGGACGAGGTTATGCCCTCGCTCGAGTCGACGAGCGTGCCGTCAAGGTCGAAAAATACGTATTCGTACTTTGGTTTTTTAATAAGTCCCATGAGCGGATAAAGCTTTGAAAAGTCCCCGTCCGCGATCTCCTTTTCGGCTTTAAGCGCGGGATCGTACTTGCCGGAGGTCGCGGTCTTTACGTACAGCGCGTCCATGCCGAACGCCTTTGCGGAGGCGACGTCGGTATGCTGATCGTTGCCCGTCATCAGCGCCGCCGCGGGGTCGATCCCGTACCTTTCGATAAGGCCGCCCATGAACCGCGGCGAGGGCTTTTTCACCCCATAGTCGGACGAGAGCGCGATCCCGTCGAAGGCTTCCGAAAGCCCGAGCTTCTCAAGCTCGTAAAGCGTGAAGCAGCTTTGCGCGTTGCTCAAAAGGAATATGCGCGCGCCCTCCTCCCGGATGCGGCGGAAAACTGGCTTCACCCACGGATAAAGCCGGAGCTTCAGGGTCGACGCCCTGCGGAACAGGACCGCCGTTTCCTCAACGAGCGCGGCGGAGGGGCGAACGGCTTTTTCCTCATACAGGCGGCGAAAAACGGTCCTCAGCTCGATCTCGAAAAGGGGGTCCGCCTCCCTCGCCTGCTCCTCGCTGCAGAGGGCGAGATAGCGCGCGCGGAGCTCCTCCCCCGTATAATCCGCGCCGTGCGACGCGTAAAAGCGGGCGGTCTCTTCCCAAAGCGCGGGAAGGGACTCGTCGGTATGGATATCGACGAGGGTGCCGTAGAGATCGAATATGTAATCCGCGTACGCCATTAAATGAATGCTCCTTTGACGTATATGATAACAGAAAAGCGGGGAATAAACAAGGAGGTTTTTGGGAGAGCGATATAACGCCTTGCGGCGTTACGATATAAACGCAGGCGTTTTCGATATTCGCATTCGCGTTCGATATGCGCCGGGACGGCGCATGGGAATTAGGTTCATTGACGGTTGCCGAAGGCAATTTTGACCATCCGGTGAATGGT
>CAMZAY010000262.1 GCA_947304365.1 uncultured Clostridia bacterium
CTCCGCCATTTCCTTCGCGGCAGCCTTTGCCCTTGTCTTGGTCTTCTGCCACTGATCGGAATTCATCTTCGACAGCTTTACGGTATTCGCGTCACCCGCGCCGATGTAGCGCGAGATCAGGTCAAGCTGCGTTACCGGAACGTAAAGCACATCCGTTCCCGCGTATTTTATCTTGATGTAGTCCTTGCTTATCTTGTCCTGCGTCAGCTTCTGCACGCCGTCGAAAACGCCGATGCCGTATGTGTTGTGTACGACGAGATCGCCGACGGAGATATCGCTGAGCGAGTTTATGACCTCAGCCTTCTTGCGCTTGGGCGCTTCTCTCGCCTGTATCGTCACCGACGTGTGCGAGATCGCCGCGAGCCGCGCTTCAGAATAGCTGTAGCCCGATGACAGCACACCGGGGGTGATATACACTCGCTTGGCGTACAGCTTCTTCGGCTCGGACGCGTAATCCGCCGCAACTCCGTCGCCGCGCAGATCATCCGCGAGCACCTTCGCCGCCTTCTCCGTACCCGCCATGACAATGACGCTGTAATTCTCGGAAAGGTAATTTTTCAGCTCGTCGAGCAGCACCCTGTATTCGCCGCTCCACGGAGCCACCTGTCCCGCAGAAACGCTCAGCAGCTTGGAGAGTTTTAAGTCTCCGCCGCGCATGAAGTTGTCGAAATACGCGCTTATGCGGCTTTCCGCCGCGGCACGGTATTCCGCCTGCGAGAGCATATATCTGTCAAGTCCCTTGCAGAGTATCCCGTCCTCGAACAGCAGCCTGATATCCTCGGTGTACTGCGCGTAGGCGGAGCGGAAGCTCTCGCTGCAGGACGAGTTTTCACATATTATAACATTATCCGCGTAGTCGAAAAGCGTTTCTTCGCTGTCATAGCAGACCGGCAGGTATCTGTCGGTATTTGCGCAGCCCGCCCCGCCGCTGACATTCCCGATATCGCGGCGTATACGCTCCTTCACATCGGCGGCTTTTTTGCCGCGTATCTTCGGGAGCAGCGCTTCGAGCTTCTCGCAGATCTGCGCGTTGTCAAGAAACAGCGTTTCGAGCGCGGGAGCAATATCTATCTTCTTTATCGTATCTATGCGGCGCTGGGATTCGAGATCGAACACGGATATGCTGTCCACATCGTCTCCCCACAGCTCTATTCTTACCGGCATACCGAAGTTTACGGGGTAAACGTCGAGTATCGAGCCGCGCAGCGAGAACTGGGACACGCCCTCTATCTGGTCACAGCGCGAATAGCCCGCTTCGACCAGAGCGGACGTGATTTCGGGCAGCGATATTTGGTCTCCCGAACCTATTGTAACGGTGCGTTTTTTCAGTATCTTACGGGGGATCGTTATCTGCGAAGCAGCTTCCGGTGTGGCGCAGACTATCTTCGCCTTTCCGCTGAGCATACGCGAGAGTATCCCGATACGTCTGTGCTCGTACTCGCGGGATACTGCGTCAACGTCTCCGAGCACCATATCCTTCGCGGGAAACCCGAAAGCGGTCTCCTCACCCGTCATTGTGTTGATATCCGAGCAAAGCCTTGCGCCCTCGCCCTCGGTGTCGCAGATAACTATCAGCGGGAGCTTATAGCCCTGCTCAAGCGACAGCGCCGCGAGGAAGTGAGCCTTGTGGATATGCGAAAGACCCGTTACCATAACGGGCATACCGGACACGGCAGACGCGGCGGAACGGTATTCCGGGAGCTGCCGTGCGGTATTGAGAAAATATTCCATTAAGCCGCCTTATCTGTTGTTGTTTATCATTTTATTGGCATAGTTGAGTATGGTAACTATGACCGAGCTGAGCACAAGGTTAATGCCGAGCTCAACAAAGAAGTTGAGACCGATAAGTCCAACGAAAATGAACTGCACAGCACCCATTCCCGCGCCTTCTGCCCATTCGCTTATCGTTCCGAAGAAGAATGCGAACACGCCCAGCACGAAAACACCCGTGTTTACGATCGGTGCGGCGATACCGGCGGAAACTACCGCGGCATACTTGTTCTTCTTCTGTATCAGGTGGTAGATAAATCCTGCCGCGAGACCGGAGAGTGCGCCTTTGAGCAGCACGGTGATTATGGTTCCCGCAACACTTATCTCCATAAACGGAGCGGCATCACCGCTCAGAAGCACGACAGCACCGAACACGAGTCCGAGCCACGCGCCTGCCCACGGTCCGAACAGCGCGGCACCTATGACGATAGGCGCAAGCGTGAGGGTTATGCTGAATTCGCCGAGCTTGATGGAAGCGGCGAACACCTGAAGAACGACAACTATCGCCGTCATCAGACCCATACCCACGATCGTGGTGATGTAGTTTCTTCTTGTTTCTCTGTTTGCCGTAGGAGCCTTTAAGGTCTCCGCAGCCTTTACCTGTATGTTTTCCATATCTTTTTCCTTTTTGGCTCCCCTTTCGGGTGAACCGACAGATATATTATATTGTCACCCGGCGTATCCGGGAAATGACCATACGGTGGACGCACCTTTTCACACGATAGGCATA